>JAUXFU010000055.1 GCA_030622705.1 Candidatus Omnitrophota bacterium
TAATCGCAATGGGGTTAACTCTTGGGATAAAAGTTGATTTAGAAAAGCTTACGAGGAGCTCCTGAAATATGAGACACCGAAAAAGCAAATTATTGCTGAGCCGTTCGACTCAGTGGCGTCACGCGACAGTAGAAAGCCTAAGCAGAAGTTTACTTATTCACCAGAGTATCCATACCACTAAACTAAAGGCTAAGGCGGCTTTGCCTTTAGTGGAAAAACTCATCACTTTAGGCAAAAAAGGCGATCTTGCTTCCCGTCGAAAGTCGTTTTCTATCCTGCAAGATCATAAGCTGGTTAAGCTTTTGTTTTCGGAAATTACCCCCCGGTTTAGTAAACGAACAGGGGGTTATTGCCGTATTTTGCCCCTTGGCTTCCGAAGAGGAGACGGAGCCAAATTAGTTATCCTGGAATTACCCGAAAAATTAGAGAAAAAGGCCAAGGTGATAAAGAAAGACTTAAGTCAACCAAAATCAGACGAAACTGCTCCTAAAACCCCGGTTAAGCCTTCAGTAGAGCCACCTATTAAGAAACCAAAACAGAAATTCTTAGGCGGAATAAGAAAATTATTTAAAAAAGAAAAAAATTCCTTATGATATAAGTACCTCCGCAGATGCCAAAAACCATTTCAGAGAAAATTTTAAGCCGGCACGCCAAGCGAAAGCTGCAAGCCGGCGATTTTGCGATTTGCCGCGTGGATTTTGTCTTCGGTCAAGATGGTACATCATCAATAATTATCGACCTGTTGAGGAATTTAAAAGTAAAAAAAGCGAAGACGAAATTTTGCATGGTTATCGATCACAATTCTCCTTCCTCATCAGAGGGCGTTTCAATTGTGCACAAAAAAATGCGTAATTTCGCGCAACAAATAAAATGCCGAATCTTTGATATTGGCTCCGGCGTATGCCATCAGGTAATCCCGGAACAAGGATTAATTACCCCCGGAGATTTAGTATTGGGCGCAGATTCACACACATCTACCTACGGCGCGCTAGGTTGTTTCGCCAGCGGCGTAGGCTCTACCGACCTGGCGATAACGGTCGCAACGGGACATAACTGGCTTCGTGTTCCCCAAACCATAAAAATAGTTGTAAGGGGTAAACTCCCAAAAGGCGTTTTCGCAAAGGATATTATTCTTTTTATTATTGGTAAACTAAAATCAGATGCAGCGACCTATAAAGCAATAGAATTCTACGGCCCGGTAATTGACCGATTAAATATGGCCGGCCGATTTACTATCTGTAACATGGTAGTAGAAATGGGGGCAAAGTGCGCTTTTATGCCGGTAGATAAAAAGACGTTTTCCTGGCTAAAGCTCAAGGGGGCCAAAATCAAAAAACAAATGCCGGTAACCGCAGATAAAGACGCGCATTATTGCTTGAATAAAGAATACGATATATCAAATTTACAGCCGCAGGTTGCGCTTCCGCATTCTGTGGACAACGTAAGGCCGATATCACGCCTGAAAACAACAAAAATCGACGAAGCCTTTCTGGGCACCTGCACAAACGGCAGATTAGAGGATTTAAAAATTGCCGGCAGAATTTTAAAATCGCGTAAGGTTAACCCGGGTTTAAAATTTATCATTGCCCCCGCATCAAAATCAGTATTTATGGATGCATTAAAATCGGGTATAATTTCAACATTTATAAAAGCCGGAGCAGTAGTAGTCAGCCCCGGATGCGGGCCTTGCGTAGGCACGCACAACGGGGTTCCGGCAGATGGAGAAGTTATAATTTCTTCCGCAAATCGTAATTTCAAAGGCCGGATGGGAAACCCTAAGGCTTTTATCTATCTTGCGTCTCCTGCAACGGTAGCTGCCTCAGCAATTGAAGGAAAAATTAGTGACCCGCGGAAATATCTAAAATGAAGGAAGAATTCAACACAGAGAACATAGAAGAAAGGAGAAACAATGGAATTACAAGAACTACTTAAATTAACTATTGAAAGAGATGCCTCTGATTTACATATCACGGAAAATGAGCCTCCCATCTTACGCATAGACGGCAAATTACAGCGCACCAAATTGCCTGCGCTTTCTCATGAAGACAGCAAACGCATGATTTACGGGGTATTAAATGGTTCTCAGAAGGAAAAATTCGAAAAAGAGCTTGAGCTGGATTGCTCCCTGGCCTTAAAAGGATTAGACAGATTCCGGGTTAATATTCATATACAAAAAGGCTGCGTAGAAGCCGCTTTTCGGCATGTACCTACAAAAATACCCACCCCCACAGAATTAGGATTACCTCCGGTAACCGTAGACCTAATGAGTAAACCTAATGGTCTGGTTTTATTCACCGGCCCTACGGGGGTAGGAAAAACCACAACCCTGGCATCACTGATTAATATCATCAATAATGAGAATGAATGTCTTATTATTTCAATTGAGGACCCTATTGAGTTCATCCATACAAATAAGAAAAGCGTAATTAAGCAAAGACAGGTTTATTCTGACACAAAATCCTTTGCACAGGCATTAAGGCATATTTTAAGGCAGGATCCTGACGTTATAATGGTCGGAGAAATGCGCGATTTAGAGACTATATCCACAACCCTAACTGCCGCGGAAACAGGCCACCTGGTTTTAGCTACCCTTCACACGCCGGATGCACCCCAAACCGTAGAAAGAATTATTGACGTTTTTCCGCCACACCAGCAACAACAGGTAAAATTACAATTAGCCAATTGTCTTCGGGGCGTAGTCTCTCAGTTGCTTTTGCCCCACAAAGACGGTGAAGGCTTAATTCTGGCAACTGAAATTATGATAGCTACACCCGGGATAAGAAATCTTATCCGGGAACAGGAAACTGAACAAATACCTACGTTAATGCAAACCGGAAGTCAATACGGCATGAGAACTATGGATAAATGCTTAAAAGAATTATTCGATCAGGGAAAGATTACTTTAGACGCGGCAATGTCCAAAGCAAAAAATATAGAAGAATTCAGCCGTCTGTAATCCTAAAGGATAGGCCTTCGAAGATTCCTATTAGAGAAAGGGCCTAATTAAATATAGGAGAGCGCTGAATAATTCTTAATAGAATCAGTTGACAAAATAATATGAAATTAAAAGGCAGGGTAATAAAATTAGGAAACAATATTAATACAGACTTTATTATCTCGGGAAGATATAAATTCTCAATCACGAACATCAAAGAACTTAGCCTGCACATTATGGAAGATATCGACCCTCATTTCTCCGATAAAATAAAACCCGGAGAAACCATACTGGTCTGCGGCAGGAATTTTGGCATGGGTTCTTCCCGCGAGCAGGCTCCTTTAGTAATAAAAGAATCAGGTATAATCGCTGTAGTAGCAAATTCATTTGCCCGTATTTTTTATAGAAACAGCTTTAATATCGGATTACCCTTAATTGAAGTTAATACCGCTATGATTAAAGAAACCGACATATTGCAGATAGATTTAATCAAGGGTGTATTAGAAACCATAAACCGGAATATTAAATTAACTTTACCGCCACTGCCAAAAAATATGCAGGAATTATTGAAGGCAGGAGGACTCGTTAACTATTATAAAAAATACGGCAAGTTGCCTGAGGTTAAAACTAATGATTACACAGATACATAACGTTACCTTAATCCCCGGCGATGGAATTGGCCCTGAGGTAACCGAGGCCGCCAAAAGATGCATTGAGGCAACCGGGATAAAAATTAAATGGCAGCAGGCTCTTGCCGGAGAAGAAGCCAAAATTAAATTCGGCCAGCTTTTACCTGAGCTTACCTTAAATTCGATTAAAAAGAATAAGGTGGCTTTAAAAGGCCCGATTATCACTCCTATCGGCGAAGGCTTCCGCTCGGTGAATGTTGCCCTTCGACAAACTCTAAATCTATACGCCTGTTTGCGCCCTGTAAAATCATACCCTGGCGTAAAAAGCATAGCTAAAGATATAAATTTAGTGGTAATCCGGGAAAACACCGAAGATTTATATGCCGGCATTGAATTTGAAGCGGGGACAACGGAAACATCAGAACTTATTAAAATAATCAAGGATTATACCAATAAAACTATCTTACCCGACTCAGCCATCTCTTTAAAGCCGATTTCCAAAACCGCTTCAGAAAAAATCGTTCGCTTTGCTTTTGAGTATGCCCTGAAGAATAAAAGAAAGAAGGTAACCGCGGTGCATAAAGCCAATATTATGAAGTTCACTGTTGGTTTATTTTTAAGTACGGCTCGTAAGGTTAGCAGTGAATATTCCTCAAAGGTTATCTTTGAGGAAAGAATTGTTGATAATTTAGCGATGCAGCTCGTGCAAAGGCCGCAGGAATACGACATATTGGTTTTACCAAATCTCTATGGCGATATTATTTCGGATTTATGCGCGGGCCTGGTGGGAGGATTGGGAATCGCCCCCGGCGCAAACATCGGAAACGACATTGCGGTCTTTGAAGCTGTGCACGGAGCAGCTCCTAAATATAAAGGCAAAAATAAGGTCAATCCTGCCGCAATGATACTTTCAGGCGTAATGATGCTTGAATATCTAAAAGAGGAATCCGCTGCCTCAAGACTGCGGAAAGCTTTAGCAGAAGTTCTTGCTGAAGGAAAATACGTTACTTATGATTTAAAACCCAATCGAGACGACCCCACGGCAGTAGGTACGCAGGAAATGACAGACGCTATTATCGAAAAATTAATATGAAAATATCAATTATCGGCGCAGGTAATGTCGGCGGATTAACAGCTATGCAATTATGCTCTCTAGGTTTCAGCGAAATTGTTTTGATTGATACTATGCAGAATTTGGCCTGCGCTAAGGCCCTGGATTTAAATGACGCGCGATTTATATTTAAACATAATTACCGTATTCAGGGAACCAATGATATAAATCAAATAGCAAACTCAGAAATTTTGATAATCACTGCCGGTGTTTCACGCAAGCCGGGAATGAAACGAGAGGAGCTGATTGAAAAAAACAGCCGGATTATCATAGGAATATGCAGCCATATTAAACGCCTTAAACTCAAACCCGTTATCATCGTAGTTACAAACCCCTTGGACGCAATGACCCATCTTGTTTTAAAGGAAACTCAACTGCCTGCAAACCTGGTTCTGGGCATGGGATTAACATTAGACATCGCGCGCCTTGCCAATCTTATTGCGGAAAATTTAAATGTTTCGGTAACAGAAATAGAACCTTTTATAATCGGCAGCCACGGAGAAAAAATGCTGCCGTTAAGCCGGTACACCAAAGTAAAAGGACTATCCCTAAATACATATCTCATGCCGCAGGAAATCAGCGCACTCTTTCAAAAGACTCTTGCGCGCGGAGCCCTGATTGTATCGAAATTAGGCAACGGCAGTGCTTATTTTGCGCCATCAAGCGCCATCTGCGAATTGACAAAAGCTATTGCCATGGACGAAAAACGCATCCTACCTGTATCAGTCTATCTTAACGGCGAATATGATTTAACAGATTTATGCATCGGGTTACCCTGCTGCTTAGGAAAAAATGGTATTGAAAGAATAATAGAATTGGAATTAGACACTCAGGAAAGTAAAGCTTTTTTGAAATCTGCTGCATCCATCAAAGAACAAATTACTGCCATTAACGGACAATCTTATGCTAAAGTTGTAAGCTAAACGCCATGTTTGATTTAGTGGTAATCGGAACAGGACCGGCAGGTTTTAACGCGGCGCAAGAGGCAAAAAAACTCAGGCTTAAATGTGCCGTAATCGATAAAGATAAGATTGGCGGTACCTGTCTTAATCACGGATGTATCCCCACCAAAACATTAATCCACTGCGCAAAAACATATTCCCTTACTAAAAAATCTACAAAGTTCGGCATAGAAATAACTGATTCAAAGTTAAACTTTTTAAAAATCCAGGAAAGGAAAAATGTTATCGTCGAACAATTAGGCAAGGGTATGCAATTCATGCTTGGCGATACCGTTTTTCTAAAAGGGCAGGCACAATTTATATCCAACCAGGAACTGGAAATCAACAAAAAGAGAATTAAAACCAAACATATAATTATTGCCACCGGCTCAAAGCCAGCTCAACTGCCTAAGTTAAGATTCGATGGTAAAAAAATCGTTTCCAGCAGTCAGATATTAGATTTAAAGAGTCTGCCCCGTTCACTATTGATAATCGGCGGCGGCGTAATTGGCTGCGAATTTGCCAGTTTATTCTCTGCTTTGGGCGCACAGGTAAGAATCATAGAACTATTACCGCGGCTTCTCCCTGAA
>JAUXFU010000100.1 GCA_030622705.1 Candidatus Omnitrophota bacterium
AAGATAGAGGATATGATTGCCGGCAATATAGCTTTAGATATGAAGTACGATTTTAATAGAGATGACCGGGTAGATGGAGAAGACTTAAAGATAATGCAAGAGACAGTAGATGTAGGAATAGAGCTATTAGGCTTTGAACCTGATAAACAAACTTCTTATTTGTCTGCCTTAGTCGTATTAGATAATGATTTCTTAAAAGAGATAATTGTGGTAATAGGTTTTGATAGTTTCACCCCAGAGCAGTTAGCTCAAGTTACTTCTCATATGGATAGAGAAAAGGCCGCTGATTTTATGTTATGCTTAAAAGACTCTGAGCCGCAGTTATTTTCTAAAACATTTAGCGCTTTGTATGAATTTGATATAATCTTGGCTGCTCAAATTTTTAATGACGAGTTTGGGATCCAAACGCAAGATAAAGAAAGTTATACCCGCAGTGAGCTTAAGCAAATAATTGCCATCATGAACATCCTTCTTGTCAAAGAAAGCCTAACTCCTGAACAGATAACCTCTTTATTGTCGGCTAAGGACAAAGATGGAAACTATATTATTTCTGATTCTACGGCTATAAATTTTTTCTATAGGTGGTCATTGGTAGATGGAGGGCAGTCTCCTTGGGATAAAGCGATAATTCCTTTTATTGAATGTGGCCGAGGGGCAGAATTGGCTGCCCCTCTTTTATCTCACTACCTTAGCGCAAAACACGTGCCCCGCTACAGTGGGGGTTATTATCTTGAGCCCGAGGAAGAACCTCTTAAATATCAGTTCTTCCTTTCCCTTATTGATATCATCCAAAATGGAAATAATCCCAAGGCAAACGAGGTGTTAACTGAATGCATCAAACAGGCGGCATTTGATTTCGATCCAGATATAGATTTGACTATAGAAAGAACAGAAGGAGAATGGAAAAACATTACTTTAAGTTCACCCAGCGCATATACCCGCGCTGCCGCGTTTTCCCGGGTTAATGATGAAACATGGCTTAAGGATTATGTGTTCGAAAGCGATTCCGAAAAAGGGTTAGTTTTCAAAAAAGACATTTCTGATGTAGAATTCGCTGCTATCTTAAGAACAGGGTTGACTTCTGAGTGGTATGGTCAGTTGACCGATAAGGAAGAGAGGAAATACTATATTGAAAGGGTTTGGATTGTAGATACTACGAATCTTAAACCCTTTATTCGTGGTTTTGTTTGTTTGCAGTTTTCTACCCAGCTTTATATGAATGGTGCAGGGTTTGGAGATAATTTTGTTGGTAGCCCTGAAGCCTTTGAACGCGCAGGTTTTACTATCCCTCAAAGTCCATACGGCATTCCTATATATCCTGTTGTCAGGGATTCAAGGCACGGTATAAATGCCGTATTTATTGGTGACGATATTAACGACCCCGCGCAAGTTGAAGATTTTGAGAATTGGTTATTTATAGAGCCTCAGGGCGATGATGGTGTCAATGCCTTTATCGATGCAGCCTGGTGGAGGGCGGTTGGTGCGGATGTGGCGATAAAATCACCTTCAGGCATTCGGCCAGGAGGATATAGTGGGCCAACCTTAGTTAAATTCCATATAAACCCTCGCTCAGACACTTTAACAGCTGGTGAATCTAAGACATTTGCGTTGTCCGCGCTTACTTCAAATTCATTTAACCAAGGACAACCGGCGGCATCCGAAGAAGATAAAGAGTTAAGTCAAAGAATAAATTCCTTAATCCAAAACTACTTACTTAGTAGCTCTATAAATGATATGGATTATGCAGTTGAGGAATTAATAAAGATAGGAGAACCTGCGATAGAACCTTTGATAGGAGTATTAGGGAACATAAGCAGTCGGGTTGTAGATTGCGCAAAAAAGGTACTTGTAGAAATAGGAGAACCCGCAGGAGAACCTTTGATAGAAGCATTAAGAGATTCTGATAAATGTTTTCATATCCGAGCAGAGTCGGCTAATGTATTAGAAGAAATAGGTGTATCGGTAGTAGAGCCATTAATAGAGGCAGCAAAAGATGAAAAAGTGGATTCTTGGGGTAGAAAGTTAGCGGTTATGGCATTAGGAGATATAAAAGATCCTCGCGCAGTAAAGCCTTTAATAGAGATATATCTAAACACTGAACCCACTGGTGAGCTTATTGATGAGCGTAGAGAGTTAAGCAATCAGGCATCTGAGGCGTTAGTAAAAATAGGAGAACCCGCAGTAGAACCCTTAATAGAAACCTTAATGAAAGAAGATACTTATGAAGCCTCATTCGCGGCTCGCGTTTTAGTAGCAATGGGCGAACCGGGTGTAAAACGTTTAAAAGAGTTATCCGGCATAGACTGCGAGGGTACCATTATAGAGGTTTATTCTTCAGAAGAAGGTGATGTGAAGGCGATTATCAATACTACTACCAAAACTCCTCTTTATTTTGAGGGTTTCAATCCAGATGATTGGCAGTTACATGATGTATTATTCGTTTATCCAAAACAATTAAAGAGCATAAAGAGCTTAGAAAATATAGAGAAGGATTTTCCTTCCCTTAAGGGATATGTAAGAGAAGAAAGAAAGAGAGCGCTTTTGTCCATTTGTCCTCCCCCCGGGTCTGATATTGATAAGGTTGAAAGCTATGTGGCAGTACGTATAGCGGTTCTGGCCGGAGAGGATGAGGAATTAAAAGCAACAGTTGCCGCAAATTTAAATATTTCAGGCCCGGCGTTAGACATTTGGAATGATTTTGGAATTTTGGTAATAAATAGAAACAAAAAAGTAGATGAATCCGGATTAAACTTTACTTATACTATTCTGCAAGTTTTACCTTCTTGGATAAGAGAACCAACTAAGGCTATTGACTTCCATCAGCTCAATTCTGGCTTAGGAGTAGGAGCTATGGGATATGGTTATGTTATAGTAAATCCGGGCTATTTTAGTACCCTTATTCATGAGATGATACATGAATATGAGGCTTATGGCAGTATCTTTGGTAATACTCCATATTCACCCCAAGAGGATTTTTTAAAGCTTCATAGAGCATCGGGTGATAATCAAGAGAATTATGCCAGTTGGTATGCTTTTAATGCAAAAAAAATGTATTCTGGGATTGAGTCTTACGCGATGGTCGAAGATTATGTTGAGACTGTTGAGCAGTATATTTCGGACACTGTCGGACTTTATAACACAGCAAAGGCGCGGGCAGAAGACAGCAAGCCAACTAACGATGTTCTATTAGAAAAAGTGAAATTCGCAACACAGCTCTTTGCGCATCAGGGGGATGATGGTGAAATATATACATACATATTTAAAATTAACTATACACAGGGCATTGTCAGGCGGTCAGAAGTTAAATTAGGAGAAGATGATTTGCCCATAATACCTGCTGAAATAAACTGGCAGGTCTTTTATAGTAATTCCTTGCCTCCTCAGCTGCCTTCGGATTTTATACCTGTAACTTTTACCCAAGTAACTGATGTTTATGAAGAGTTTCAGATGAGCCGAGAGTCTTATATAACCTATAAAGACCCTCAAAAAGGTAAAGAAGTTAGTGTAACTCTCCGGGAATTAGACTTGTCTCCTTATTGGATGAACATATTTTTGGATAGCGCAGGCCCAAAAGGAACATTGGCGATTAAAATTACAGAAGATGATATGATTGTGGGTGGTTTTGACGAAGATTATACACCGATATTTGAATGCTCTAATAATGGAATAACCTGGTTTGGTGATGGTGATTTTGGTGGTCTGTCAGACAAAAAAGTAGATACTATTAAGGCATCAGCTGCAAATGAAGCAAATGAGAGAAAGGATATGATTGCTGGTAATATAGCTAAGGACAGCCCTAAACCTATAGACATTTTAACAACTGAAGATAAAAACCCTTCCACAGAACCTAAGACATTTGCGTTGTCTGCGCTTACTGTTTCAAATCCAATTAACCAAGGGCAACCGGCGGCATCTGTTCAGGAAGCAACAAATACAATAGATGAATTCATCAAAAACCTTCAATCCTCTGATATAGATACACAAGTCAATGCGATTGATGGATTAAATGAAATTAATTGGGATGAAGTATCCACAGAGGATAAGTTAAAGGTAGTTCCTCCGACAACGGACTTCCTTAAGGACGATGCCGTACCTTTAGTCAATAGAGTTACCGCGGTAAATGTATTAGATAAGATAACCTCTGATACAGAAGTCTATAATCACCTATCCAAAGAA
>JAUXFU010000145.1 GCA_030622705.1 Candidatus Omnitrophota bacterium
CTTAACTCCATATCCTGCCTTACTTGCTGCCATGCCATTTTCTGACCCGGTGTTTCCAAAAAAGAGAATCCCGCCTCAAACTCCTCCTGCCAGAGCGTAGATTTAGAATGCGCAAAACCGTATTTGCTTCTGCGTATTGCCTCAACTGATAATAACCCCCACGCTAATTGCTCTGTTCCCTTGCTTGCCCTCTGCGTAACTCGCAGCCATTCCTTGGTCCCTAACCGGTTTAGTTTTGGCCGGCGCGCGCCAAAAGCTATATATTTCTGAACCAAATGGGCGTCGCTTACAGGAACAAACAATCTCTCCCCGCGATCATATTCCATAACCAAACAATCACAGGACGCGCCGGCAACCTCCATCTTCTCTAACCCTAAAAATTTACCAATGCCATAACGGGAATGCACAACATAATCGCCGGATTTTATATCCAAAAAATTGCTAATCGGGAAATCATCCTTAAGGTAATTCAAGTTTATCCGGCGGCTTTTAGAAACCGGTAAAATAATAATCACCGTATGATCCCAAAAACTCCTCCCCGTAGATACATCAATGCTCCTTAAGGTTAAAATGCGCCTGCTATCCCACTCAACACGTAAAGGCAATTCAAAGCTCAGCGGCCAAACATCAACTATCCCTCCCCGCCGGGAAAATTCGCCCTGACGCGTTATCGCATCCTGCCGTGCATAACCAAATTCATCAAGCGCGGATAACACTTCCTGCATCTGTATTTCTTGATTAATATATAATTTTAATGAAGGGAACATTTATTCCTGATCCTCGACTCTCGTCTGGATTTTTACGAGCATCGAGGATCGAGCATCGAGGATCTAGTATATCTTTCTATAACATTAACTTTGAGTTTTTACACGCGGTTTTTTCGTCTTGCGGTTAAAAGGACTAAGGGCGAAGCAATAAAAACAGTAGAGTAAACACCACAAACAAATCCGATAAAAAGTGCGAAGGCAAAATTACTCAAGACAGGGCCTCCCCAAAAAAGAAGCGGGACTACAATCAATAACGTAGTAACGGTCGTAATCAGTGTCCGGCTTAGATTTTGATTAATACTTAAATTAATTACTTCTAAAAAGCCTTTCTTGGATACATCCTTGAGATTTTCCCTTATGCGGTCGTAAATAACTATTGTATCGTTGATAGAATAACCGGCAATACTTAAAATAGCAGTGATGGTAATTAAATCTATCTGCCGGCCGGTTAGCCCCATAAATCCCAGGGTAATCAGGCAATCATGAAGAAGAGCGATAATCCCGGCAACAGCAAAATTAAAATGCTTGAAACGAAATGTAACATAAATAAGAATACCCGCGAGCGCCCAGATAAGCGCGCTGACAGCCCTGTCTCTCAGATGCCGGCCGGCTACCGGACCGACACTCTCTACTCTCAGGGTATCGATTTTTCGATTACTAAATCTCTGCTCAAGAAGCATAGCTGTATCCTTACCCTCCTCAACAGGTGTCTTAATCAGATAGGTTCCGGGTTTATCCTTAAACTGCTGTATTGAGACACCGCTTTGACCGGCCCCGGTTAAAGTCTGACGCATCTCTTCAATCGGAACCGGCTGATCAAACCTGTATTCCTGGACCATTCCTCCTGTAAAATCTATCCCCCAGGATGCCTGACCTCTTTTTAATACCGCGGTTATCCCTATAATAATCAGCAGAATCGAAATCACATAACAAATCCTTCTCTTGGAAATAAAATTAATCCGCGTTCGCTGAAACAGCTGTAGCATCAATAATCTCTTTAGCTTGAGATTTCGCACTAACAACTCCAGGATGGTTCGGGTTACCACTAGAGCAGTAAACATACTGCTTAATAAACCAATAGTCAGGGTTATAGCAAAACCGCGAATAGGGCCGGTGCCGAATTGAAATAATAAGAATGCGGCAATCAGGGTAGTAAGATTGGAATCAACGATTGCCGAAAGAGCCTTACCGTAACCGTTATTGATTACCGACAGTATTGGCCGGCCGAGATTAAATTCCTCGCGCATCCGCTCATTAATTAGAACATTCGCATCTACCGCCATACCTAAAGATAAAACAATACCCGCGATTCCCGGCAGGGTAAGAGTAGCAGACACACCCGGAAAAAGAACAGGCAAAATTCCCAACCCGCCGAAGATAAATAATAAATTCAACAAAATCGCGATATCCGCAATCAGGCCAACCCAACAATAATAGATTACCATAAATAATAAAACCAGGCTTATCCCAATAATACTTGCCTTAAGTCCGGCCATTATCGAATCCTGGCCCAAAAGCGGGCCGATTGTCCTCTCCTCCTCCACGACCATTGGCGCCGGAAGTGCGCCAATTTTCAGAACCAGCGCTATATCCTGCGCCTTCTCAAGCGTAAACCGTCCGCTGATAATCGCCTCACCAGAGGCAATCTCCTCTTTTATGCGCGGGGCAGACTGCACCTTCCCTTCAAGAACTATAGCGAGCCTGCGGCCGATGTTATCCGCGCTAATTCGGGCAAATTTCTTTGTGCCTTCAGGATTAAATTCCAAGACAACCGTTGGCTGGCCAAAACCGGATGTATCAAAACGCACTTCGGCACTCTTTAAGGCATCGCCTGTTAAGACAGCAGTCTTTTCTAAAAGTAGAGGTTCGCTGTCTTCCTGGGAATATTTTAACTCATATCCCTCAAGGATATCTCCCTGAATAGCCAAAGACAATTTATCTTTATCGTCGGAAACCAATTTAAATTCCAGAAATGCGGTTCGGCCGATTAATTTTAATGCCCGCTGCCTATCGGTAATACCCGGCAGCTGCACTATAATCTCATCTTCTCCTTGTTTCTGTATAACCGGCTCATGAACCCCGAATTCATCAATACGATTACGTAAAATCTCAACCGCGCGATCAACTGCCCCTGCCCTGGCATCATCAGATATTTTATTCGTATCCACCCTTAACAAAAGATGCATCCCTCCCTTTAAATCTAACCCCAGGTTTATTCTTTTTCCCAAAGGAAAGGCATAAAAGGCCATTAATCCAACCAGGCCCAATATTAATATTATCTTATAAACGAATTTTTTCTGCATTA
>JAUXFU010000122.1 GCA_030622705.1 Candidatus Omnitrophota bacterium
CCAGCATTTGCAGTGAAGCTTCCGTTCACTAAATTAACCAAGTCAAGAATATCATCGCCACCAAGATTACCCATAATAAAATTCATGTCGTTTTCAGCATCAACAATAATATGGATATCGCCCAAAGTATTAAACCAAGATTCTTCTATATCTCCAATCCACCAATCTGGAGGGTCAAGACGAATTGTTCCTACATTGCCGTCAATTGTAGTGGCATCAATTATGCCGCTTTCAATATCAAGCCGACTACCACTTATCTCCACAAATCCACCATCAGCACCGGATTCAGCTGCACTGACATCAATAGTTCCGGTGTTAGATGCTAAGGCGTTTTCTCCCTCAGCTAGTAAATAAACCTCACCCTTATTATTAACCAGACTCCGGGCTTTAATTACTCCTTCATTATTTACTACCCTATCAAACACCCCGTCTAACGCTTGGGCAGTTAAGATGACCTTACCGCCATCGGCTGTGATTGTTCCTGTATTTTCAACTGCGGCGGCCTTATCTTCTAAATTCTGCGTGGTAGCTTCATCAATAACTACGCTGATTAGGCCCTGTGGGTCTAAATTTAGGGTAATCGCTTCTCCGGATGCTAAGACAACACTCCCCAATTCCGCCTCAATCACTCCTGTATTCTGGACTGTTGAACCCAATAAAGACACATATCCACCCGGCGCAGCAATATAGCCCTGATTAACCACTGAGCCGCCCTGGCCGTAAAAGGTGTAACGTCCGGCTAAGAAATTATTATCGGTTATATTCAGGGTAGAGGCAACCATTCCCGCTGTATCAATACGGCAACCCTGCCCAAATAGAATTCCATGCGGGTTGATTAAGAAAATCTTGCCTGTCGCGGTTAAGGTTCCTAAGATGCTTGATGGGTCAATCCCTACCACGCGGTTAAGGGCAACGCTTGATGAGGATGGTTGGAGAAAATTGACTGCCTCAGGTTGTGCAATAGAAAAGCTCTGGTAATTGGCAATCATCTTATCAGTAGCCACGTTTATATTAAGAGTATCGGTTTCAGGGCGGTCAAAGGTAGCACTACCGGCAATCACCTGCTCTCCTTGCGGCAGGGCAAAAATGCCCTGGGGAAAAAATAAAAAGGCAATTAAGACTATAACCGAAACCGGTCTTAAATATTTTTTAGACATGGTATATCCTCCTTCTCTAGTATAATAACTACAGTGCTAACCATTAGTATTCATTCTTTAATTTTCCAAAGTAGTTTTTGCCAAAAATCAAAAATAACACAAAAAATCGTCAGGTTATCTTTTAATTATATAAAATAAAGCCTGAATTATTAGAATTTCCAGACAAACTCTACCCACGGATGAGCGTGGTCTCCGTCTGAAGGAGTTTTGCCCAAGGGATAACCAATTTCTACCCTACAGGCGAGATCATCCCGCAGATTAAACCTAAATCCAAAACCATAACCTCTTAAGGTTTGATGCTTTTTTTCACCTGCCGGTACTCTGTTTAAGCGGGTAGTTGCCCAGTCATAAAACACAACAAAACGTAAGGCATCATATAACTTCTCCTGTGTTGTAAAGGGAACGAGCGCATCCTCTGAAATAAAATAAAAAGGAAAAGACCATTCCAAAGCAGTGTAGTAACCTCTATCTCCCGCATGCTCTGCCGGAGGATAACCTCTGACGCTTACCGGGCCACCAATCTGAAACTCTTCAGAAGCTACAAGGTAATAGTTGGTATACTGCGCGGAGTTCTTCCAAAGAATTGAGGATGAAAAAGGGCCTGGCTGCAGCCTAAACAGATTGAATACTCCTTTATAAAATTTCCCTGCTGCTCCTTCTCTTGAAGCCTGAGGGTCTTTGGCAGGCATCCCTCCCATAATATTCGGTATGCCGATATCTAATTCTGAAATTGCTATAGTTCTGCCCCATGCATCATTCGTATCTAAATCAAATCCGCACTTCAATACCCTAACCTCATCCCGGGATGAGCGCGAACCTAACAGATAATTCTTGATGCTCTTATAATCAAAACCAAGATTCAATCGTAAATCAATATCCTCTTCGATAATAAGCGCATTATTTAAAAACAGTCCTATAATTGTTGCTTTGCCTCGCGCATCTAAATCTTCAAGCTCCCGGCCTAATTTCAGGGTGCTCTTTAAGAAATATCCGCCTAAATCCAGGCTGGAACTCAAAGGATAAACATAACGCGCCTGTTGCAATTTTAGATGCGATGATTCGGAAGATTGAAGTTTGAAATATAATTTATCATCGTACCCTAAAAGGTTATTGTGCTCCATAATTAATGAATACCTATTCTCCTGAATATAGTGAGAGCCGTAATTATCGTATTCAAAGCCAAGATGCAATGGGAGTTGGTCCTCCACCTCAATGATAATATCTGTTGTCCCCGGCTCTTTCCCCGGGACAAGTATTGCCTTTGCTGTTCTATCCGGATGCTCATTGATATAAACTAAAGAGCTTTGAAGCGCGGAATAATCAAAATAACCGGCGGATTCCACGCGGATATTCTTTTCCAGTAGAGAGGTTTTAAAATGTTTGTTCCCTTTTATCTCCAAATTTCCCAACTCCCCCTCTATCACTCTTATTTCCAACACACCGTCTTTAATCCTTTGAGGGGGAATATAAGCACGTGAGGTAACATAGCCCTTTGTTCTATACTCATCTGTGATAAGATCAGCTACCTTTTGTATTTCCTTTAAAGAAAGTTTCTTTCCTTCGAATTCCGAAGTTATCTGCCGTAACTCTTCTTGTGTTAACAGCGTAGCTGCCTCTACAACTATTTTTGTAACCAAAACACTTGGACCGGAAACAGAAGAAATGACCTCTTCCAGAGGCGTTTCTTTTGGCTTAGGCCTTTCTTTCTCAATCTTTTTTTCCAGCTGCCTGCCTTTTTTTATCTCTTTTTCCTGCTGGATTATACCACCCGCGGTTTGAGAAACAGGTGTCTGAGCAAAAGTATAGGTATGAAGAAAAGCTGTTATTAAAACTACCACGCATGGTAATATAAACCTGACTCTTCCCATTTTGTTTACTCCTTTCGGATAATTTAAATTTAATATCAGATTATAAATAGCGGGGGTATTAGGGAGAAGTTTAATCATTAATCTATTATGGATATCGGCAAATAACTCTTTTCCCCGCTTTATACGATAAGAGCTTATATATTAACTACTTTTATCGTCCGTTTAATTCTTATACCCCCCTAAGCAGACCTCTTCGTCTTATTAAGGAGCATATTTAATGCCAAACTCCCTACTATTAGGTTAATATTGTAACTTATTGTCATTCTTATAGTTAAAGATACGCAGCGGGTAATATTGCATAATTCAATATTAAGGAAAAGTGTAAGCTTAACCGACGATAATTACGGACTTACTATCAGGAATCAACCTAACCTTAAGTCTATGAAGAAGTTAACAAAATGTAGATTTTTGTCTACTCGGGACTATAATTATAGACAAGGGAGTTGGATAGGAAGATCTGTTTTCCTATAACATAGAAGAATCATTTTTTTCCGTTGTTTAGTTTTTCGGGGTGGTGTTTGACTATTTTAGCCTGGATCATATAGATTACATCTTCAGCTATATAGGTGGCATGATCGCAAATTCTTTCTAAATGGCGGGCTACCAACAAAAGTGATACTGCCCGGGGAGCGG
>JAUXFU010000086.1 GCA_030622705.1 Candidatus Omnitrophota bacterium
AAACCCCGCTTATTCTCCCGCGCCTGCTGATAAAGAACCTGAAATAAATCTGTATATTTTACATTAGGCGGTATAGTCAATAAAGAAGCATACCCTTGTTGGACTATCCTGGCATTAACAAAGATACCATCCTTCAAATAAACATAACAAAGAAGCCGGCTATATTTATCGTATTTCTCTACATCAAACTCAAGCCGCACGCGTTTACCCTCAACTAAATTACGCGTAAACTCAGAGGCTTTTTTACCCAGGTCCATTATTGTCTGAATATCGGTTTTACTGTGCTGCGCCTGCCAATAAAGCCTTTTGTTCATTCGTGTCTCGGGTGTATCAATACCAATAAGCCTGACCCTTTCTCCGCTGTCCAATACCAGGGTATCGCCGTCAACTGCCCTTGCGACCAAAATATCATCATAATTATAACGCGATTTGTCTACCCTTAAACAACCACTAATTCCGCAGCAAATCAAAATAAGAATCATACAGTATACCTGATATATACTCTTCATAAATAAATCTCTTTTGGTTCTTTTGATTATTCTCATTCTTTTTATGAAAACCATATCTGTCTTTTGTGATTATATCACTTTTCTTAGAGTAACGGTACAGAAAAGTATAATACCATTTGAATTCTACTGTAATATCGGAAAATGTGTTATAATAATTTTATGCAATATGACCCATTTCAACAAAAAGCAATTGATTATATAAATCAAGGCCAATCGGTAATCGTATCCGCTCCCACCGGCGCCGGTAAAACCGCCATTGCCGAATATATCATCCGGCAATCTTTAGAAAAAGAACAAAATATAGTTTTTACCGCGCCGATAAAAGCGCTTTCCAATCAGAAATTCCGTGATTTTCAAAAACAATTCCCCGATAAAATCGGCATCCTCACCGGTGATATCTCTTTAAACCCCAATGCCCAGATTCTAATTATGACTACCGAGATATTTCGCAATAAAATCCTCAATGAACCAGAGTCTTTAAACCAATATTCATGGGCCATCTTTGATGAAATTCATTATATCGACAATGAACAGCGGGGGACGGTCTGGGAGGAATCCCTGATTTTTCTTCCCTCTCATATAAAGATACTGTGTCTTTCGGCAACCATCCCCAATATCCAGGAGTTTGCCTGCTGGATTGAATCAGTCCAAAAAAAGCCGGTTAAAACCGTAGTTGAAGACAAGCGCCCCGTGCCCCTTAGAATCCTGTTTCAATGCAGGAATGAAATCATCGAAACCCTCTCGGATTTAAAAAAATCCATCTCGCCCCATAGACAAAAAGGATTCTATCAGGTCAATCGATTATTTTTCTTAATCAACTATATTCAGCAAAATAAAGGTATGCCCTGTATATGGTTTGTATTCAGCCGAAAAAGGGCAGAAGACCTTGCATTCCGGCTCTATAGTTTTGACTTTCTAAACCGGGAAGAAAAACAAAAGATTGTTAGTCTATATGATCAACTCTGCCGGCGTTTTGATTTAACCAACGAAGAAAGCGCACGCCGGTTATCCTATCTAATACAAAAAGGTGTTGCTTATCATCATGCCGGGATGCTGCCCACTCTAAAAGAAGTTATCGAGCGCCTTTTTACCAGCCGCCTGCTTAAGATTATCTTTACTACCGAAACCTTTGCCTTGGGTATAAATATGCCGGCGCGCAGCGTTGTGTTCAACCGGCCGGAGAAATACTATGGACGCTATGTGCGGACATTAAAGGTGCGTGATTTTTACCAGATGGCAGGCCGGGCAGGCAGGAGAGGAATGGATAAAATTGGGCTTGTCTACTGCCGGATTAACCCCCGTTTGGTCAATTTAGAGCAGATAAAACAAATAATCCTTGCTAAACCGGAGGCGGTAAAGAGTCAATTTAACGCATCTTACGCTACCCTGCTTAACCTCTATGAGCGCTACAAAGAGAAAATCCTCGAGGTTTACCCATTAAGTTTTCATTACTTTCAGTCACCCCAGTATCAAAGAAACGAAGCAGTAAGACTTATTCAGTCAAAATTAAAACTTTTAAAGGATTCAGGCTATATCCAACATTCATCCCTTACTCAAAAAGGGCTTTTTGCCCGCTCGATCTATGGCTATGAGCTAATCCTTTTTGAATTCAACGAGACAGGAATTTTGGAAGAACTGGATATAAATGCCTTAGGGGTTCTCTGTGTAGCCGTAGTATTTGAGCCGAGGAAGAATCAGCGTAGCTCAAGTCTGCCTAAAACTGCCCGCTATTTAAAAGAGATCTGTGAAACTACCTATACCTCAATTAAAGCCAAAGAAATAAAGTATCGCATACACCCCATAAGTAAAAAACCTCATTTTCACCTTGCTCAAACAACTCAAGCCTGGCTTTCAGGAACGGATTTTTCTAAACTTACCCGCTTTTCCGATACTGATGAGGGTGAAATTATCCGCTTTTTCCGGATGGCAATGCAGATATTAAGGGAAATCAACTCCTCTACCTTCACCTCGGATAACCTCAAACAGAAAACCCATCAGGTTATCCGTATTCTTAACCGTGATATTGTTGATGCAGAAAAACAACTACGCAGCTAATCTATTCTGCTACGCAAAAGTAATAAACCTACTGGTTTACTTTGCAGTAATATTCTCCGAACAGAATAATTCCTTCGAAGCAAAAGAAATGTTTCCATTTCTTTTGCAAAGAAGAATAACCCCTCTATTTATTCGCCCTTTCGCTGTAGGTATTGCTCGATAATCTGTTTATGGTCAAAGGCAAGATTGTAATCTTTGAGCTCATCTTTCTTTACTACTTTTAACTCAGCGGCATCGCTTCCTGACTCAGGCTTACCCTTACCCCGGGCAGTATATACAGTAGAGATGGTATGAAAGCGCGGGTCGCGACTTGACTCCGAGTAGGTATGAAACTGCTCTAAATTCTCTAAATCCAAGGCAGTCTCCTCCTTTGCCTCGCGCACGACTGCCTGCTCAAGGCTCTCGTCATAATCAACAAACCCTCCGGGAAGCGCCCAGCCAAAGGGAGGATTACTTCTTTTGATTAAAACAACTCCTTCATTGTTCTCAATAATCGCATCAACCGTAACAAACGGGCCTTCCTGGATTTTATTGCTAATATACTCAAGATATCTGAATATAGTATCATTGAATGCCTTATATGCCTGCTTGTTATATAAACAGAAGATAATCCGGCGAAGCGATGAATTGCGCGTTTCTCTTAGATGTTTAAACACCTCCTGAGACATAATCTTTGCGCAGGAAAAATACGAAAATCCGCCCACGCCGCAGCCCAAGGCAGGAAAAGCAATGCATTTTAGTTTAAGTTCCTCTGCCATATCCAGACTGCTTGCGCAGGACCGCCTTATTGCCGTTTCATCGGTAATAAAATCCATACCCATAGTTGCTGCATGAATAACAAATTTAGAAGGCAGACTACCGGCTTGCGTATAAACTGCCTCGCCAATCTTTATCGGGCCTAAAGCCTTTGCCTCTTGTTCAATAATCCTGCCGCCGGCTTTCTTTATTGCCCCCGCAACCCCTGCGCCCATGACCAGCTTATTATTAGCCGCATTAACAACCGCCTGTGCGTCTAATCCGGTAATATCACCCTGCATTACCTTAATCTCGCAATTCTTTATCTGCATAGCTACCTATCGCCCCCCTTCTACTCCCGGGAACACCTATTAATACTCCCTATCTTAAGGATACTGGGTAATTAGAATATAAGGATTCGGGTTTTGGGAAATTAGGGCATTAGGAATATAAATCTATTATTCATCAGCAGTTATTACCCAATCCCCAATCTCCTAATCTCCAAATCCCGATCTCCCAATAACCTAATCCCCTGATTACTGAATCAGCACATTTTAAGGTTTCAATCTTCAAAGCTTCGTCTTAAATGCCTCTACAAACGCAATCCGCTCCGCGGCCGGCGGATGATCAAAAAAGAGAATCTTTATCCAGCGGGAAGGCTTGGATTCAACTAAGTTCTGCTCGCTTAATTTTTGCATCATAGAAATAAACGCGCAGCGCTTCCCCCCGGACTCAATAGCGAGACGATCCGCGTTTCTCTCCATATTGCGGCTAATCCAGTTAAGCAGAGGAACAAAACAAACCTGCAGCAGTGTAAAACAAAATATCCAGATGCCTAAACCGGCAACGTCTGTTAAAGTCAAATTAAACCGGATAAATACCGCAGCGCTAAACCTAAACAGAATATAAAAAACAAATAAAATTATTCCCGCATTCAGTAAAAAGGTTTTCATTATATGCCTGAGCCTAAGGTGAGAAAACTCATGGGCTAAAATTGCCTCAATCTCCTCTAAATTATATCTATGCTGGAGGGTATCGGTTAAAATCACCCGCCTGGATTTTCCCAATCCGGTTAAGGCTGCATTTGCCTTTGTAGTCTTTTTGCTAAAATCAATTTGATAAACATCAAGGACTTTAACCCCCATTCTGCCGGCTAAATTAAGAATACGCTGGCGCAAATCATCATTATCAACTTTTTTATATTTAAAAAATATAGGGATGATCAAAACCGGAAAAAGCCGTGTCAGGATAAGACTAAAAAACACCCAGAATAAACTACAAATCCACCACCAGCTGCCGGGATTATGCCTTAAGAAATAAAAAAATCCCTCAATTAAAATAATAGATATGAAAAAACCAACAAGAAAACCCTTAATTTGATCAACGAACCAGTGAGAGAATTTCTCATTGGATAAACCAAAACGGTGCTC
>JAUXFU010000090.1 GCA_030622705.1 Candidatus Omnitrophota bacterium
CCGATCAGCGCTCATGCATAGTATTAAGAGAGATTACAGGGTTAAATTATAAACAAATATCCGCGGCTTTAGGAATTAATATCAATACCGTGCGCTCCAGATTAAAAAGAGCCAGGGAGGCTATCCTGGCGAATAAAAACAGAGGCGGTGTAAGATGAATTGCAAAAGAATAAAAGAACTACTTATGACCGATTACATTGACGGGGAAATGAGCGCGGAATCGCAAAAACAGCTTAAACAGCATCTGAATTCCTGCGATAAATGCAGGCAATTCGAAGAAACCTTGCAAAAAACAGTTGTTGAGCCATTCAAAAAGGCACAAGAGTTCAAGCCGCCTGAAGCAGTATGGGACAGGATAAGAACGGCGATAACAGCTCAGGAAACACAAACCGAGTCTTTTCTTGAGCGCTTAAGAAACAGGTTATTCAGAGTATTTTATATTCCAAGACCTGTGTTTGCTGCTGCGGCAATTATGACGGTTATTCTTATTACGGCTGCGGTTATATTTACAAAACTCGTCTTTGACAATCAAAAAATAGCCAGTGCTTATCTGCATGAGCAGATACAATTTCTTTCTTATTTGGATGCCGGTTATTCCAATGGGAATGGTATAGATTTGGGTACTTGTATAGAAGAATATTTTCTTTAACGGGAACTTTTTGCGGAATTTGCCTGTCTAAGATAATGAAAGGAGGTAGATAGATATGAGAGTAAAATTTAAACAAGCAGTTGTTTACGCAGGGCTAATCGCAGCATTGTTTTTAACCTCGTTGGCTTATGCCCAGCCTGTCGGCGATGTTCCGGAAGGAGGAGCAAAAAGGCATAGGAAAGAGGCGATAGAGAATCTCGTCCAGGAGCTTAATCTAACCCCTGAGCAACAGGAGCAAATTAAAAAGCAACGCAATGAGCAGGCGCAGAAAACTAAGGCCTTAAGAAACAGGCTTCAAGCCAAAAGGAAGCAGCTCAGAGAGGAGTTAGAAAAGCAGGCTGTTGATAAAAATAAGATAGACAGCCTTGTTGTGGAAATTAAGTCTTTAATGGGGCAACAGCTGGAACATAGGGTTGAGAGAGTTATTTCGATGAGTGAGATACTTACCCCGGAGCAATTTGAAAAAATGAAAGAAAAAAGAAAACAAAAGCAACGGAAGATGAAACAGCGCCGCGGCCAGCGCGGTGAATTTGCGTATCCTGATTTTTAGTAAGTTTAAATCAAAGTCTCATATGCCCTCTGCAAATCATAGATAGCTTGCAGAGGGCTTTTGTTTGGTGTAAAATACATGCATAATTACTTATCGGTTTAAGGGGAAAGGCAGATATGGTAAAAACAAAAATAATTGCTACTTTGGGTCCTTCGTCTGACAGCCAAGCAGTTTTAAGAAAAATGATCATTGCCGGGATGGATGTTGCAAGGCTTAATTTTTCTCATGGTAATTGGAACGAACATCTAAAAATGGTTAATCTAGTAAGAGGGCTTAACCGTAAATTAAGAAGAGCCGTAAAGATAATGCAGGATTTAGAAGGCTACCGGATACGTATCGGCAGGTTAAGCAGCCCGCTTTCGCTTGGCAAAAGGCAGATACTCTACCTGACGCAGGAAGAGATAATAGGCCACAAGCAGAGAGTCTATTTTGATTACAAGGGTTCGCTTAAGGCGTTTACATCCGGAAGCCTGATTTATATCGATGACGGTAAGATAATTCTGAAAGTAAAAAGCACAGCTAAAAAGTCTGTTAAGACCGAGGTTGTTATAGGCGGAATCTTAAAAGAAAGAAAAGGGGTAAATGTCCCGGGTATGCAATTGGATTTTAATCCAATAACCTTCAAGGATAGAAAAGATATAGAATTTGCCGTAGAAAATAAACTGGATTATGTTGCTCAATCATTTGTGAGAAACGCAAAAGACATTATTGCTATTAAACAGATTATAAAATCCCGGGTTCCGGGCTGCAGCATTTTTGCCAAAATCGAAAGCCGTCAAGCTTTAAGGAACTTAGACGCGATTATCTCTCAGGCAGACGGGATTATCATTGCCCGCGGGGACTTGGGAATTTGTGTTCCGATTTACGAAGTGCCGGTTATACAAAAAGAGCTTATCAAAAAATGCCGCCTTGCTCATAAGCCCGTAGTAGTTGCCACGCAGATGCTTGATAGTATGACTACCGAACTAATGCCTACGCGGGCAGAGGTTACGGATGTAGCAAACGCAATTTTTGAGGGTACAGATTATGTCCTTCTATCGAGTGAAACCGCAGTAGGAAAACATCCTCATAAGGTAATAGATTTGATGAATAAGATTATAAAGCATACAGAGGAATATAAAAAGAAGCTTAAATAGTCTATTCTATTACCCGGGGACACTTCTGGTGTAACCCATTAATACTATTGAGGTTATTTAGAAACGGTCTTGCCGGCGCGGTCTTGTTGGTAGGGAAGAAATGTGGTATACTTTTAGCAAAGATTGACAATTTATTTCGCCTGACGAAAAAGGCAAACTCAGGGTAACCTGGGGACGCAAAGTGACAGCCTCGAGGGAAAAATCGGGGGGCTGCGCTGCCGAAGAGGTAAAAGATTACGACTTTAACCCCTAAGGATTGCCTTAGGGGTTTTTACTGTGCGCCCAGCATGGGCGCTTGCTAATCGGTGAGAGACCGATACGGGGGTTGATAGTGCCAACCGTTAGCCTAAGACAAGGGTGTCCATCGTGAGGTGGAATCTGAAGGAAGTCGGCGGCAAAGCTCCGGTCTGAGGAACACGAACCGCATATAAGGCATATGCCTGTTGGGTGAGTTTGCAGTACAAAACAAAGCCCTAAACTATCCGAAACAGGCGGTGTAGATGCGGCGGATATATGGAGTGAAAGTAAGTGTTCTTACCTGGGGAGGCCCCGCCAGGGGCGGGGAGTCAGCAGAGGTCATAGTACTCCGACCACAGCGTTGGAGGAAGGACTGAACGATAAAAGGTTTTCAAAATCTGAAGGACACGTGGAGATATGAAAAGAGCAGACAACTTCAAGAAGAATAAAGAAGGCTACCTGCAGGAGATAAGAGTGGAACTCGGAGGTAATGTAGGAGTGCGTAGTATCTCTACCACGTCGCAGAGCGGAGAGAACGATGGCAATGAATACCCGCAAGGATTGCTTGAGAAAATACTTGAGCCAGACAATCTGAATCTTGCAACTAAGAGAGTTAAGGCAAACAAGGGAAGCCATGGAGTGGACGGGATGACAGTAAATGAACTTTTGCCATTCCTAAAACAAAATGGAAACCAGATTAAGCAAACCATACAGGAAGGGACATACCGTCCCCAACCTGTCAGGAGGGTAGAGATACCAAAACCAGACGGGGGAATACGATTATTGGGAATACCGACAGTGCTTGATAGAGTAATACAACAAGCCATAGCCCAAGTTTTAAGTCCGATATACGAGAAGCAGTTTTCCGATAACAGTTATGGGTTCAGGCCTAACAGGAACGCACACCAAGCAGTAAAGAAGAGCAAGGAATATATCGAAGCAGGGTATAACTGGATTGTTGATATAGACCTTGCGAAATACTTTGATACTGTGAATCATGACAAACTCATGAGACTGCTGTCAGAGACAATAAAAGACGGCAGGGTATTAGCCTTAATAAGGAAATACCTGCAATCAGGAGTTATGATTAATGGTGTGGTTATGGAGACAGAGGAAGGAACGCCGCAAGGCGGGAATCTGTCGCCTCTGTTAAGCAACATTATGCTGAACGAACTGGATAAGGAACTCACAAAAAGGGGCTTAAAGTTTTGTCGTTATGCCGATGATAGTAATATATACGTCAGAAGCAGAAAAGCGGCAGAGCGGGTGATGGCAAGTATTACGAAATTTATTGAGGATAAGCTTAAGCTTAAAGTCAATAAGACCAAGAGCTCTGTAGATAGACCGTGGAAGTTGAAATTTTTAGGGTTCTCATTCTATTACAAAAAGGACGGAGTGGGAATACGAGTACATCCAAAGTCTGTTGAGAAGCTGAAGCGAAAGATGAAAGAAATAACAGGCAGAAGCAATGCCAAGAGTATGTGGCAAAGAATGTTAAAGCTGAGACAGGCAATAACAGGATGGGTCAACTACTTTAGCATTGCGGATATGGGTAGCCTCGCAAAATCATTGGATGAATGGCTCAGGAGAAGGATAAGAATGTGCTTTTGGAAACAGTGGAAGAAAATCAAAACCAAATACGACAATCTTATCAAACTTGGGATTGCGAAGTCCAAAGCGTGGGAGTTCGCAAACACAAGGAAAGGCTACTGGAGGATATCCAATAGCCCAATTCTCTCGAGAACGCTCACCAATGAATACCTGAAGAAAATCGGCTTTCCATCAATAGCGAAAAGATATTCATTAGCACATTAATTTTATCGAACCGCCGTATACCGAACGGTACGTACGGTGGTGTGAGAGGACGGGGATTAAAATAATTAATTCCCTCCTACTCGATTCTTGGGTCCTGGAGAGTTTGCCAGGGCCTTTTTTGTTTTGAA
>JAUXFU010000151.1 GCA_030622705.1 Candidatus Omnitrophota bacterium
CTACCAACTGAGCTACGGGGGAAGTGAATTTATTTTACATAAAACGGGACTTAAGTCAACAGAAAAACCTTTACAACTCAGCTAAAGAATATTAGAATAATTTTATAATGAAACTAAATGTTATTAGTGTTATCTTTTTTCTTTTGTTTCCCGCCGTTGTATATTCTCAGGCAGAAAAACCGGTTGAGATTATTTTATTTTCCTCTGCTCATTGCCATTCCTGCCAAAAGGTAAAAGAAGAGGTCCTTTCTGTGGTAAAAGAAAAATATGGGAATAAGATTAAGGTAGAGGAGATGCAGTTTAATAATCCGGAGGATTATCTGCGGCTGTTGGAGTTACAGGATACATATAATTGGCATCCCAAGAAAGATTTAACGCCGCTTTTGTTTGTTGACGGGAAATTCTTAGTCGGATCGGATAAGATAGGCAGCTACTTAGAAATATATATTGAAACTGCGTTAAGTAAACAAGGGCATGCTTCTTTTTCAAAAACTAAAACTTTAATTGATCCGGTTTCCCGATTTAAATTTATTACAACCTTAGGGGTGCTTATTGCCGGGTTAGTTGACGGAATTAATCCCTGTGCCTTTGCGGCAATTGTCTTTTTTATCTCTTTTTTAGCTTTGCAGGGTTATACCAGGCGCGAGGTTTTAGTTATCGGGGTATCTTTTATTGCGGCGGTTTTTATTATTTATGTTTTGATTGGTTTAGGGATATTTAATTTTCTCTATCAATTAAAGGCGTATTGGCTGATTGTTAAGATTCTTTATATTGCCGGCGCCTTATTATGTTTTACTTTGGGCGGACTTGCCGTTTATGATTGTTTAAGATTCCGCCTCACCGGCCAAACACAAAATCTGGTTTTACAATTACCCCCGAAGCTTAAACAACGAATTCATCGGATAATCGGCCTGTATTACCGTAAGGATAAATTTGAAGGCAGGCCTGATAAAGCGCCTATTTTAAGATTAATTCTAAGTGCTTTTGCCGTAGGTTGTTTTGTTTCGCTCTTTGAGTCGGTTTGTACCGGTCAGGTGTATCTGCCCGTTATTGTGTTTGTGCTGAAGACTACGCCATTAAAAATAAAGGCTTTTTTGTATCTTTTAATATATAATTTAATGTTTATCTTTCCGCTATTGCTGATTTTACTATTTGCTTTTTGGGGAGTAGATTCCCGGCAGTTAGGTGAGTTTGGGCGCAAGCATATGGGAATAATTAAGATCTTGATGGCGGCTTTGTTTTTAGGTCTGGGAACTTTCTTAATCTGGCAGTAAGATTCCTTTCCGGATTGTCTAATCCTCAAACCGATTTTTGCAGTATGGCACTATTCCTCACACTTTTCTCGATAATAATTGACAGGGGATTAATTCTTTTATATAATGAGAAACTATGCAGCTGAATGAAATTATTAGTCAAAGAATAGCGAAATTAAATTTACTTAGAGCTGAGCAGGTAGAGCCTTATAATGCGACAGCAGCCGGGGGTGGTTTGATTTCTGATGTTCTGGCCAATTTTACCGAAGGGAAAATTGTGCAGGTTAGCGGGAGGATTATGGCCAGGCGACAGCACGGCAAGGCGATTTTTTACGATTTAAAGGACTCAACGGGTAAAATTCAGCTATATTTTAGAGAAGATATAGTAGGGCAGAAGGGCTTTAAGCTGTTGGAATATATTGAAGTTGCTGATTTTATTGCGGTAAAGGGTGAAACCTTTACCACGCGCACCGGAGAGGCAAGCCTTAAGCTGCTGGAATATAACCTGCTTTGCAAAGCTATCAGGCCATTGCCGGAAAAATGGCATGGTTTAAAGGATGTGGAGCTGCGCTACCGTCAGCGTTATTTAGACCTCATTGCCAACGAAGAGGCGACAGGCGTATTTCGCCGTCGCAGTCAGATTATCCAATTAACTCGCGAATTTTTTGATACGCGTGGATACCTTGAGGTAGAAACGCCAATGATGCAGTTTATCCCCGGCGGGGCGAGGGGCAGGCCATTTAAGACTTATCATAATGATTATAATTTGGAGCTTTATCTTCGCATTGCTCCTGAGCTATATCTTAAAAGGCTTCTTGTGGCGGGATTAGACAGGGTTTATGAGATAAACCGTAATTTTCGCAATGAAGGAATATCGCCCCGGCATAATCCCGAATTTACGATGCTGGAGGCTTATACGGCTTATGCTGATTATCGCGATGTAATGAAATTAACACAGGAACTGTTTCGTTTTTTGGCCAGGGAGCTGTTTAAGAAGGAAGAGATTATTTATCAGGGAAAGAGAATCGACCTGAGTGATTTTCGTGAGGTTTCTTTTGCCCAGATAATGAAGGAGAGGTTTGATATCAACCCGGATGATGAATTAGAGACCTGGGTTGAGAAACTTAGGCGCAGGCAGATAACGGTTCAGCAGGAGCGGATTTCACGTTCTTTCCTGGTAAACTTAATCGCGGATTTGATTGAAACCCGCCAGGATAAACTGGTTTTTGTTACCGATTTATTTACCGAACTTTGTCCTCTGGCTCGAAGAAGAAGGGATAATCCCTTGCTTTCGGAAAGATTCGAGTTGTTTGTCGGAGGATTGGAGATTGCCAATGCTTATTCTGAATTAAATGATCCTCTTGAGCAAAGAGCGCGCCTTGAGGAGGAGTTGAAGGATTTGTCTGCTGACGAGAAAAGATGCCTCGATGAAGATTTTTTAGTTGCCTTAGAGCATGGTATGCCTCCCGCGGGAGGTTTGGGTATCGGTATTGACCGGTTGGTGATGCTGTTTTGCGATCGGGATACTATTCGCGATGTGATTTTATTCCCTTTACTTAAACCGGAGAAAGCAAAATAAAATAGCGAGTAGCAAGTAGAGAGTAGAGAGATTTTTCTCTCGCTACTTGTTACTCTCTACTCGCTACTTTATTTTACTTTCTCCGGCTTAAGTAAAGGAAATAAAATCACATCGCGGATAGTATCCCGATC
>JAUXFU010000152.1 GCA_030622705.1 Candidatus Omnitrophota bacterium
CCTAATAAACCTAACAGAGGTGAAATATGCCCAATAATACCTAAAGCTCTTAAATTCTTCTCTAATCTTCTCAAACTCCTTGAGCCGGCTCTGGCAATTATTTTCTCTTTTTCTTTAAGAGATCTCCTGTGCACATGAATGCTTACAGCCAGAATATGCGCTATAGGTCCCCGCTGTTCCTGGCATAATTTCTCTGCTTCTTCTAACTTACCATCCAATAACAATTTTTTCGCCTGCGTCAAAAAGTTTGGAATAGTTAACTTTGCCCGGTGAAAATGGTATAGCCGTTCTAAAATAATAGCTGTGGCTATTAACGAAGATAAAAGAATCGGCCAGATAAAAAAACCGCCTTTCAACAAAAAATCAAGCATATATTCCTCCTAATTCCGCCGCCCCGTTAGAAAAAACTTCCTAACGGGGCACGAGTATCGCAACTATGTCTCTCTACAATTTTAGAAACTAAAATTAAGTCCGGCATAGATTATCCTGCCATAATAGGGCGCATACATAAAAGCGGCATCGTCAGGATGTTTGATTTCCTGGACCTCATCAAGCAGATTCTTTACGCCGGCAAAAATAGTTAGTTCCTCTCTCAAAAAATTGTGTTTAGAAACCTTTAAATTAAGTATCCAGAAAGGATCTGTATGGACAATTTCCGTGGGCTCTTCTCCATCCTGCCAGTAATCTATATACATCTTTCCGGTATAATCAGCTATGCAATTTATCTCCCAATCACCGGGAACAAAAGAAACATTTACTCCTCCGGTAAATTCAGGCACCCGGGAAATATATTGGCTGTCGTCAAAATAAGCCGTGCCCAGCCAATCATCCCTTTCGTTTTTGTATTGCGCGTCTGTATAAGCCATGTCAAATCCTACCTTTAACATCTCGCTTACCAGGAAAGACGAACCTAATTCAATCCCTTGAGTATAGGCATCACCCATATTGTGCCACTGGTAATCATAGCCTAAACTCGTGGCCTCTGCATCGGCATCGGCAAATCCAATTTTATCTTCAAGATTGGTGCGGAAAATAGTCACCCAGGGAGCCCATTTTTCCCCCTGATAATCAGCCGAAAAAGTAGCGCCTAAAGATTTCTCAGGTTTTAAACTGCCCGGCTTATAAACCCTCGGCGAACCGCTGCAAAGATGCATATCCTCTGAAAAACCATACGGAACCCTAAAACCTGTCCCTACGGCTAATCTCAAAGCAAAATCATCTTGAGGATTATACATCAAACTCATTCTTGGGTTAAAAGATTCTTCTTTATAGGAGATTTCTACCGGTTTCCCATAAGTATCGCCGCTGCCGGCAAAGGAATCTTCCGAACGATGGATATCGTATCTTCCTCCGAGGAGAAGTTGCAAATTCTCTAATAAAACAATTTCATCCTGAAGATACAATCCATATTCATGAGCATGTTTTTTGCTCTCTGATTTATAAGGAAGACTATAATCCGCGGCTGTATCATCTAAAACCACATATTTCCCTGATTCCTCTAACTCGTTATAAGTATATTGGAAACCTCCCATAACGGTGTTTTTTTCTCCGAGCGGAAACATATGGTTTATATCTACACCATACTGCTGCTCCGTGGCTTTATAAGGCTCTAATTCACTTAAAGGAGGCTCTGCTCCATAAACCCCCTCATAATCGCCCAGGAAAGTATCATTGGTGGCATCACGGTGATGATTGAACATACAAAATGCAATTCCTAATTTATCACCTTCAATAAATAAGGGGCGGTCATAATTTACCTGCAGTTCATATCTTTCCGTATCAATATTCTCTGAACCGGCGGCAAAGGGATTTTCAAAGGTTTCAATCTCTCCTCCTTTTCTCTCTTCACTGAAAACTCTGGCCCCGAGAGTTAGGTTGTCATCTCCGGTCAGGTTGAAAAAGTTTAATCTCGTTCCCAAGGCATTACTTCTTGTCCAAACCCTGTCAGTCATATGGCTGCCACCGGTTTTCTCGCCTAAATAAATTTCGTCTCCTTCGTTTCTCTGGCCATATATCAACACGTTTCCATCTTTAAATGGATAAGAAGCGTTGAGGCTATAATTATTTGTTCCTTCTTCTCCAAATTCAGTCTCAATCTCTAAACCCGCTTCTTTAGTCGGCTGCTTGGTAATAACATTTATCACCCCGGCAATAGCGCTGCTACCGTAAAGAGCGCTGCCCGGTCCTTTCACCACTTCTATTTTCTCAATTAAAGAAGCCGGGATCTGCTGTAATCCATAGACGGTGGTTACTCCGGAAAATAAAGGCTGGCCATCAATTAACACCTGGACGTGCCCTGATTCTAACCCCTGCATTCTGACAATAGAAAAATTGCAGTAAGAACATTGCTGCTCCACTCTTATTCCCGGGATACCGTCTAAGGCTTCATATAAATTGGAAGCCCCTTTTGCCTTAATCTCCTGAGAACTAATCACCTCTGTTCTCACCGGAACCTCGGATAAAATCCTTTCTGTTTTTGTCCCGGTGACTACCACCTGACCCAGTTCAAATCCCCCTATTTCCTGGGAGATTGCCGGCATTTGGACAAAACTAACAGCTAAAATTAATCCTACCAGGCTTAACGCAATTTTAATCTTCACCATCTGATACCTCCTTATCTTGTGCTCCCTCTGGTTGTCCAGTCGGTATCACAATGGTTTGTTATTAAATTATTTTTTTGCCCATAGATTATGAAAATTTTTTACTGTTGACTATGGACTAATTTGACTCTATTTGTATAGTCGCTTAAACTACTACTGAAACCTTTGCTTCTCCCTCTTTTCTATTTGGACTACTTTTGAATTATGTATCGTTATCACCACCTCCCCATAGTTTATTCGCTGGATTGATTTGAGTATTTTATCTAAAATTTGCTGGGGCATATTGTTGCTATCCGCTGCTTCCTTCATAATTCCTTCCCCATGGTCTTTCCCCATTCTTCTGCTTCTTTAAGTTTAGA
>JAUXFU010000056.1 GCA_030622705.1 Candidatus Omnitrophota bacterium
AATTCGGCCAAACAATTTAGGTTCACTTCGTTGCCCTAAATTGTGGTCTCATTGAGGATTATTGTAATAATGTATGTATCCCATCTCATGAGATACCTTAACATTCTCTACGATAATTTTAAGGTATTCGACGGGATCAATTCGGCCAAACAATTTAGGTTCACTTCGTTGCCCTAAATTGTGGTCTCATTGAAAGGAGGTGAGGAAAAAGTATGGTGAGTGTAAAACCGATGACAAATTTGCAAAAGGACGTTGTTGCCAGTTTTTTGCGTTCGCAGCTTAGTACTTTGCAAAGCGTATTGGAGACAATAGAGAATTCAGACATACTCGATGATTCTTATGTCGAAGACTCTTTAAGTCTGGTGGAAAAAGGATTACGTCGGATCAGAAAGTCGTACATAAATAATTAAAAGGAGGATTAAGCGATGAGGATGATTTTTTTTGTGCCGGTTTTTTCGATGTTGTTGATGTTTTTAGGCGCGCCGCATCTTTCCGCGGGAGAAATCGATATTCTGGTGGAAAAACTTGTTGGTAAAGGCGTATTGACCCATGGTGAAGCGCAGCAGATTTTAACCGAAACAAAAGAAGAAGTGAGAGCGAAAATGGCAAAAGGCGAACTTGATACGCTTCCTGAGTGGGTTCAGAAAATGAACTGGAAAGGCGATCTGCGTTTGCGATATCAAAATACCGAGGTAACAAACAAACAGGACAGAACCCGGGGGAGAGTCAGGCTTCGCTATGGATTCGATACGCGGGTAAATGACCAGACAAAACTTGGCGTGAGGCTGGCCACCGGCACCCAGGAGCAGACTTCGACAAACCAGACGTTTACCGGAGGTTTTCAGGAAAAGGATATCTGGTTAGACAGAGCGTATTTACAGTATTCAACATCCTTTCCGTTGGGAGATCTTGATTTGATTGGCGGAAAAATGAAGAATCCTTTTTATAAAACCGACCTTGTCTGGGACTCAGATGTCACTCCGGAAGGCGTTGCATTTAAGGCAAGTACGCCAATTGCCGGGACAGAATCCAAATTTTTTACAAACCTCGGATTATTTTTCCTTCACGAGAGTAAAACCTCTTCAGATGAGCCTACAATAATCGGAATCCAGAGCGGCATATCCGGAAAGATTAACAACAGGAAATATAAAACCGCTGTAGCCTATTATGATTTCCATAACATCAAAGGCACCTCGATTTCAGACACATTTCCGGGCAAGCAGAAAGATACCAATACCGGAGGCGCTTTAGACGCTTATGCTTATGATTTTAATATCCTGGATATCAACGCGGAATATACCCCGATTGATATTTCCCTTTTGGGCCAATTGCTGCCGTTGAAGCTATATTGCAATTTTATCACCAATGTAGCAGATAATGTCGAAGAAGACAGCGGTTGGGTAGCGGGTTTTAAATTGGGGAAGGCAAAGAAACCCGGCAGCTGGCAATTTGGCTACAACTATAGAGAGATTCAAGCGGATGCTATGGTAGCCGAGTTAGTCGATTCGGACTTTCACGACGGCGGAACAAATTCCAAAGGTCATAAGCTGCAGTTGAAGTATGCGCTTCTCGAAAATACTACTTTTGGAATGACATATTTTAGCACCGAAAAGTATAAGGGAAGTAAGAAGGATGTAGATACCCTGCAGATTGATCTAGCGGTTAAGTTTTAAGGTTTCCGAAACCCAGGAATTAACAATGTTACAAAGGAGAATGAAAGATGCTGCGTATAAATAAATATCTGTTGTTGGCAATTTTTGTATCCTGGTTCAGCGCTGGTTCTGCTATTGCTGAAACTATTACCATAAAAGGCTCGACTACGGTTCTTCCTATTGCTCAAACCTGCGCTGAAGAGTTTATGGAAATTAATCCGGGAGTCAATATCTCTGTGCAAGGTGGCGGCTCGGGAGTCGGTATCGCTTCTTTGATAGATGGCACATGCGACATTGGCGATGCCTCCAGGCCAATTAAAGATAAAGAGTTAGCTATGGCGGTAAGTAAGAAGGTAGAGCCCAAGGCTCATGTGGTTGCTATGGATGGTATAGCAGTGGTGGTTCATCCATCGAATAGGATAGATGGATTAAATAAGCAACAAATAAAAGCTATCTATACCGGCAAGTTTTCCGACTGGGCGCAGGTAGGCGGCTCCGGCGGTAAAATCGTGGTTATCTCCAGAGATAGCGCCAGCGGAACATTCGAGGCATTCAACAAAATGGCGTTAGACAAAGCCAGGGTTAGGCCTGATGCCCTGCTTCAGGCATCTAACCAGGCAGTCGCTTCGGTCGTGGCTAGGACCCCCGGCGCGATAGGATATGTCGGATTGGGTTTTGTATCTTCAAGTATAAAAGCGGTTACGGTAGATGATGTCGAATGTACTAAAGAGACGGTCCTTTCCGGCATCTATCCATTAGCCAGGCCGCTTTTTATGTATACAAATGGTAAACCAAAGGCAGCGATTAAGGATTTTATAGATTTTGTCGTAGGTAATCAAGGACAGGAACTTGTAGAGCAGGCAGGATATGTAGGATTAAACTAAAATGGTGTTTGTTGAAATTTCTCTTTGTGTTCCCGCGAACCACGGCAGAGATAATCTGCCGTGGTTCGCGCGCACGCGGATTAAGCTTATAATTCCTGATATTAATCGACAATGGGTTCAATAAAAGAAAGAATTTATAAATGGGTTTTTAGCAGTCTTGCTTTTGCCTCTTTGGTATTTTTACTGGGAATTACCATTGTTCTTTTTAGGGAGGGCTTACCTGTGTTTAAAGAGGTAAGCCTTTTTGACTTTATCTTTGGCAGGCTTTGGTATCCTACCTATGAGCCTGCTGACTTTGGAATTCTGCCGTTGATATTGGGATCGATTTTGGTTACAGTAGGAGCGCTTTTTGTGTGTATGCCCCTTGGAGTAGGAAGCGCTCTATATCTTAATGAGTTAGCCGGCCCAAGGCAAAAAGCACTATTAAAACCAATGATTGAAATATTGGCAAGTATTCCTTCAATTGTCTATGGTTTCTTTGGAATGGTAATTATAGCGCCCCTTTTACAAAACTTGTTGAATATTCCCGTCGGGCTTTGCGCTTTTACCGCCAGCCTGATTTTGGGCTTAATGGCTACCCCTACTGTTTGCAGTATAGCTGATGATGCGTTGAGTTATGTGCCGGCAAGTTTCAGGGAGGCATCATTTGCCTTAGGCGCCAACAGATGGCAGACGCTTACCAAAGTAGTAATGCCGGCGGCTGGTTCCGGCATTTCTACCGCGATTATCCTGGGGATGAGCAGGGCGGTTGGCGAAACAATGACTGTTTTGATGGTTGCCGGAGGCGCCGCGGTTATTCCCGGTTCGTTTTTTCAGCCGGTAAGGCCAATGACTGCTACCATTGCCGCGGAAATGGGAGAAGCGGTATTCGGAAGCTTGCATTATAACGCCTTGTTTGCTATTGGGCTGGTCCTATTCTTGATTACCTTAGTTTTTAATATCGTGGCTGAGCTTGTGAGTCGTAGATTCCGGTTGAAATTAGGATGGGGAAGATGAAAGGGAAAGATATCTCTCAGGGTTTGGGTTTTGGCCTGTTGTTTTTATGCCTGATAATCACTATTTTTTTCTTGGGGGCTATAATATATTTTATTACTGTGAGAGGAATTAAAATAATCAGCTGGGAATTCCTGACTCAGGCACCGCGAGAGGCAATGACCAAGGGAGGGGTTGCGCCGGCAATTATCGGAAGTTTCTATCTTATTTTGGGTTCGCTGATATTTGCTTTGCCTTTGGGTTTAGCCTGCGCGATCTACCTTTGTGAATACAGCCGCCGGGGGTATATCGTGAATATCATCAGAATGGGGATAAATAATTTAGCCGGTGTGCCTTCTGTAGTTTTTGGCCTTTTTGGATTGGCGGTATTTGTAAAGTTCTGCGGTTTTGGGGTTTCGATTCTCTCCGGGAGTTTAACCTTAGGGATTTTGGCCCTTCCGGTAATTATTTCTGCTATTCAGGAATCACTTTTGTCTGTGCCGCAATCTTTAAGAGAAGCCTCTCTTGCCTTAGGGGCATCTAATTGGCAGACAATCAAAAAAATAGTTCTTCCTGCCGCGCTGCCGGGGATCTTAACCGGTATTATTCTGAGTGTTGGCAGGATAGCCGGTGAAACAGCCCCCATCATTTTTACGGCCGCTACCTTTTACACAAAAAGGTATCCTACGTCTATCTTTTCGGAAGTGATGGTGCTACCTTATCATATCTATGCCTTGATGACCGAGGGCACGCATCCGGAAGAACAGACCCGGATTGCTTATGGCTGCGCCTTGATTCTCTTATTTTTAGTTTTGTTGGTATCGGGCGTGGCAATCTTCATACGCCAAAGACAGAGGAGTCAATATGGACAATAACGTGAGGATATGGGCGGAACAAGTGAATTTCTACTACGGTAATGAACATGCTCTAAAAAATATTAATTTAAAAGTCTATAAAAATCAGGTAACAGCTATAATCGGTCCTTCGGGATGCGGAAAGTCTACATTTATCAGGCTTATAAACCGTATGAATGACCTTATTCCTCGCACTCGCATGGAAGGAAAAATATTGCTGGATAAAAAAGATATCTATGGCTCTGATGTCGATATTGTAGATTTAAGAAGGCGGGTAGGAATGGTTTTTCAAAAGCCCAATCCTTTCCCTAAAAGTATTTTTGAAAATGTGGCCTATGGTTTGGGGGTTAATGGTATAAGGGATAAGGCATTCGTTGAAGAAAAGGTAGTTGAATCTTTAAAGAAGGCAGCTTTATGGCAGGAGGTAAAGGGTAGATTATATGATAGCGCGCTAAAACTATCAGGGGGCCAACAACAAAGGCTTTGTATTGCCAGGTGTTTGGCTGTGGAGCCGGAGGTAATCTTATTCGACGAGCCCTGTGCAAGTTTAGATCCCGCTTCTACGAGAAGAATCGAGGAGTTGATTTTACGATTGAAAGAAGACTATACTATTTTGATTGTAACCCATAATATGCAACAGGCAGCACGTATCTCTTATTTTACTGCTTTTCTTATGCTTGGCGAATTGGTAGAATATGATATAACCAGTAAGATTTTTACTAAGCCCTCAAAGAGGATTACTGAGGATTATGTTACGGGAAGGTTCGGTTAAAGGGATTTACCCACAATAGCTAAGCGCTGCGAAAATTTATTCTAAATTTTCTTGCAGCTATCGGGGTTAATTCGCACTTATCACTTAGCTTCACTTTGTTCGCTAAGTGATGTGCTCATTAAGGAGATATAAAAATGGAAAGACATTTTGATGAAGAATTAAAAAAGTTAAATACCGATCTTTTAAAAATGGCGACGTTGGCAGAAGAAGCAATTTATAAGTCAATCGAATCCTTAAAAAATAGAGATAAAAAGCTGGTACAGGCGGTGATTGAAGAAGACCGTAAAATTGATGAGTTGGAACTCGTAATCGAAGAGGGGGCTATAAATCTTCTTGCACTTCGGCAGCCAATGGCTCGAGATCTTAGGTTTATTACTACCGGAATGAAAATTAATGCTGAATTGGAGCGGATAGCGGATCTCGCCGTAAATATCGCGCAGAGGGTTCTTGAATTGGCAGATAAGCCTTTACTCAAACCCTTAATAGATATTCCTAAATTGGCCGCGGTCGCCAGAAAAATGGTAAAAGATGCCATAGATGCTTTTGTGAATCGTGATGAAAAACTGGCTAAACAGGTTATTATTTCCGATCCTCAAGCCGATAGATTGAGGAATTTGATTTTTGAGGAATTAATAAACGACTATATGATTAAGGATGGAACAACCGCTCCCCGGGCAGTATCACTTTTGTTGGTAGCCCGCCATTTAGAAAGAATCTGTGATCATGCCACCTATATAGCTGAAGATGTAATCTATATGATCCAGGCTAAAATAGTCAAACACCACCCCGAAAAGCTAAACAACGGCAAGAAATAATCTTTCCATGGCACAGGAAAACAGATATTCCTATCCAGCCCCTTGTCTATAATTATAATCTTAAGTGGAAAAAAATCTACATTTTGTTAACTTCTTCATAGACTTAAGGTTAGGTTGATTCCTGATAGTAAGTCCGTAATTATCGTC
>JAUXFU010000104.1 GCA_030622705.1 Candidatus Omnitrophota bacterium
CCCCGCACCCTCTCCTTTATCCCGCACCTTTGTTAAATTCTTTTTTATTATTTTTTCTGAATATCCAAATGTGCGGGGTTCCTTAAAGCAATTTCTCCAGCGCCTGCTTAACTCGCAAACTATCCTGTAATTTCACAATCTCAGGCTTCTCTATAGCTATCTTCTCTAAAGTATGAAGAATCCCGAAGGTTTCTGTTAAATAAATATATTTTTCTGCGGCAAGATACTCCAGAAATCCATGGTGCCTGCGGCCGATATCCGCCTGCGGACTGAAAACTACCGCATATCCTCCGGAGGAAGCGGCTTCAGAAATCATCGAGATGCTTTCCGGAGATATAATTACTATTTTACTTAATCCTAAAATCCCCCCGACTGCCTCAGGAATATTCCTTTCATTAGCAATAACTAATAACCTGCAACGGCTATAATTACTAAATTCCTGCTTGATAAAATTCTCAACCTCAGGGCTTGTGCGCCGGGAGGTCGTAATTAAGATTTCAGCGTCGTACTTTTGCAAAAATAACTTAATTTGTGAAATCAACGGCATTAATAAACCCGGTGAAAGCTTAAACTTCTTTGTATCGCCTCCCAATAATAAGCCTAAAGCCAAATCTTTCCCGATACTAACTTCAGACTTCAAACCTAAAGCTGCGGACTTAAGAAATTCCTGATCAACCAAATTCAACGCCCCCGAGGTCTGAATAATGTTGCGTCTGTTAAACGGATTATCGTGAGCAGGCATAACCACCAAATCGAATCTTTTTGTGCTTAACACACCCGGCCGCATAACAACCACTGACTTCGCCTGGTTCTCTTCGGAAATAACAAAATTCACCGCGGCAATTGATGAACCGCAGGAAATCACTATGTCGGCAAAATATGACTGTAATTCCCTGAAGTTATCCGGCTTCAGAAGCCACTTAAGGCAAAAAAGGCACCCCTGGCAGGAATAACGACGTGCCAAACCTGTGCTTAAACACTGCAGCACAGAAGCAAAATTATTCTTAAAAGCTACCTGTATTAATTTTGTTTTCACTTCTAAATGCTTTTGGCGGGCAATATCCTCAATCAACCTGACTATTGCCTGGCTCTGCCGTAAATGCCCTGTCTTGCCGTCATGCAAAAGCAGGATATTGCGCTGACTGCTGTATTTAAAACGCTTGTAAAACCAGAGATACTGCTCAGGATATCTACTGATATAACCCTGCGTCATCCGATTAATGATTTCTAAATTAGTAACTATATCCTGCTGAAAGTTACCGGTTTTCTCCATCGTCAGGGGAGATGAAATCACCAATTCATGCTCAGGGCCTTTAATCCTTCGAAGGTAAACAATTATGATCGGCACGTTAAATTTAAGGCTAACTCTGACTGCCGCATCAGAGGTGCGTGTCTTCCTGCCGAAAAAATCAACGAACACGCCCTCTTTTATCCCGTGGTCGGTAACCATACCCAGAAGGTTATTTTTTTGCAGAGCCCTGATTACCTGACGAAACTGCTGACCTACCTTTAAAACCCCAGCACCCTTTTTCCGGCGTATCTGGTTTAAAAATATATCCAGGAGGGGATTCTTTGTCTGCTCTTCGGCAAGCATATAAAAAGGATAACGCAGAACTCCCGCGATAGAAAAATAGATCTCCCAGCTTCCAAAATGTGCGCCCAGAACAATTGCCCCCCGTTTATTCTCCAAGACGTTATCTAAGTTCTCCCTCCCCGTTATCTTGATATACCGGTTAATATAATCCTTATCTATCCTCGGTGATCTTAATGTCTCAATCAGGTTCATTCCGAGACTCTGGTAATTCCTTTTTAAAATTGACTTTAACTGCGGAACTGATTTTTCTCCGGCTAAGGCAATGCGCAAATTCCGATAAGCAATCTTTTTGTGTTTGGAATCAAACCAATAGCCAAAGATCCCTAAAACCCTGCCGATAAATAAAGCAGTTTCTACCGGCAAAGCCTGGAATAAAACAGAAACCAGCTTAAGGTTAATATAAAGAATGTATTCGGGTAACGAATATCTCATATTGAAGTATCTCTAATTTAATACGCAAGATTAAGCAGCTCACCCCGTTAGAAGTCCACGGCAAAGGTGCGGCAGTCGCCTTTGGCGACTCACTTCTAACGGGGCTCATAGCTGTTAGCTTGTAGTTGATAATCGGGAAACGCACGGAATCCTTCTCGGTAGTAATTATTGTATTTATTCCTTTTTGTTTTGAGTTATTTATAATCTTGTCTAAATCATCTTCGGTATAAACATAGTGGTCAGGGAATCTAAACGATAAAATGATATCTATCCCTAAATCCCTGATTATATCTTCGAAGGATTGCGGGTCGGCAATCCCGCAAACCAAAGTTACCTTTCTGCCCCGGAACTCATCAGGGCCCATCACAACATCACGGGAACAACCAAACTTATAAAAACCGGACGGTTTGTGAATGGACTCAACAATTAAGGCGCCGGGGTTAATCCTGCTTAGGAATTGCTTTATCTTCTGATTATCCGGATTAAAATTGACCTTGGTCAAAATAAAAATATCAGCCCGCCTTAACGAAGAAATAGGTTCACGCAGAATTCCCCGGGGCAGAAGATGTAAATTCCCTAATGGGTTGGTCGTATCAACTGTTACGATATCTAAATCCTTCTTTACCCTCCACTGCTGAAAGCCATCGTCCAAAATAAGCGTATCCACCCCGCATTCCCGGATTACCCTTTCCCCCGCCTTAACCCTGTCTCTGTCGACAACAACAGAAATGTTATCCAAATTCCTGCTTAACATATATGGCTCATCGCCTATTGCCTCAAAGCGAGTATTGGATAGCCCTTCGGCGTTGCTCAGGATAACTCGAGGCGTGGTGAACTTGTCGAACCACGAGTAGCGGGTAGCGAGTCTTTTATAGCCTCTGGTTAATATGGCAACCCTGTGTCCTTTATCTTTTAATAATCCAGCCAGCATCTCTACTAACGGGGTCTTCCCTGTCCCGCCTAAGGTAATGTTCCCTACGCTAATGACCTTGGCATTTAAACGATAGGGCTTAAGATGATAAAGAAAGCTTAAAATTCTCACTATTAAACCATAAATAAGCGATAGTATGAACAGGAAGAATTTAATTCCGCCGGCAATAAAACCTTTCTTTTTATCTGTGGCTAATGAATAGAGATACTGCCGCATAAATAAACCTCCATCAACCGCAACCGGTACATCTGTTCAGCCCCCCCACAGTGCCGATTAACTGTATATTCCTTGCGGTTGCGCCCTGGTTTTCCATAATCAGCTGCCTTGCTTTTTTGACCATAGTTTCAACCTCGGAAGGATTGCTTAACAAGAATCTGATTTTCTTCAATAGCTCTTTTTGCCCATCTATCATACAAACTGCGCCCTCTGTCAAAAATAAATCAGCTATATCGCGAAAATTAAACATATAAGGCCCAAAGAGAATCGGCTTTTCAAAAAACGCCGGCTCTAAGATATTATGCCCGCCCTTTTTTACCAGGCTCCCCCCCACAAAAACAATATCGGCAATAGCATAAAAAGATAGAAGTTGGCCGATAGTATCTAAAATGAAAATAGGTGATGGGTGATAAGTGATAGATGATAGGTTTAATTGAGAAATTCTTAGAGTCTGGAGGTTATATCTTCTAATCAATTTTTCTATTTCAGATGAACGCTCAGGATGGCGTGGGGCAATCAAAAGCCTTAAATCAGGAAATTCATTTTGTAACTGTTTATATACGCTCAATATAATCTCCTCTTCGCCTTGATGAGTACTGCCGGCAACAAATAATCTCTCTGTGAATTCCAGACCCAATTTTAGCCTATAATCTATGTAATCTTTTCCCGCCTCTGGCGGGATCCCGCTATGGCGGGAAAAATCAAACTTCATATTCCCGGTAACCTTAACTTTATTAGAAGGCGCCCCCAATACCGATAATCTCTGCGCATCCCGTTTGCTTTGCGCGCAAAAAAGGTCTATTTTATTTACAATTGGCTTAATAAATGCCTTAATTGCCCGGTAACCTAAAAATGAGCGGTCGGAGATTCGCGCGTTAACCAAAACTACGGGCACGTTCATTTTATTAAGTTGGGTAATTAAATTCG
>JAUXFU010000071.1 GCA_030622705.1 Candidatus Omnitrophota bacterium
AGCTCGTTGACTTTACCTGCTGCTTGGGCAACTTCAATAACCTTTTGGAAATTATTGTTTATCGTAATGTCTAAAACCTGGAAGATTTTCTCTTTTGCCTTATTAACAGCGTGCGATACAATAAAGGTAATGTTAGCTTGAGCTATATCTATTCCCGCCTGATCTTCTTTGGCTTGCGCAATCTTCAGTAACTCAACCCTTCTCATCAGTTTTGTATAAAAATCCTTTAAAGCTACTTTGCGTAATTGACTATCACCGCCTGCATTCTTTATTGCTTGCTTAAAGACACCAAGTTCTTCTCTTAATTCAGGGATATCTAATTCTTCAAATGAACTTAGAATATCCTCCAAAAGCCTGAATCTGTTTAACGCCCAGAAATTAGTAAGAGCACATATTATCTCTGGTTTATGATTACTGTCCTTGTAATTACGATTAAAAGCATTTAAATCAATCCCAAGCTCATTCTCATGGACAAACCCTTCCTTAGCTTGTTCTTCATTTGGATGAGCTTGAATAGATAGAGCGGTTTCTGCGGTTAATACCTTAAGCAGATAAGGAAGTTTATTATGGAACCGGCCGGCAATCTCTTCTCCTAAAATCTCAACAGGTGCGCCGTTAATTAAATCATTCAAATTAATCTCAAAACCATTGATATTTGCCTTTGCCGGGGCTTTAGGATGCGCGCCAATCCAGAGTTCTGCATAAGGCTTTTCTTCGGAATTATCAATTCTTAGCAAAGCAGGAATAAACTCTTCATCCCCCCAAGGATAATTCATTACCTCACAATGAATTACTAAAGGAATAGGATTCTCTAAATATGCATGAATAGCCCCTCTCATCCTCTCATCTCCTGAATTCATACTATCCCCTTTACCTTTATTTGTAGCGCAATTCGCAGAGTTTGTCAATAAACTTAGTTTTTTAATCTTCCATAACAAAACTACCACACCTATGGCAATACCACCCAAGCCAATCTCCGGCAGGGCAACAGAAGTTGTCAAATCCATTACCGCGCCTAATTCGTTTATTGCATTAACCGTAGCAGCAACACCAGTAAATACCATCCCCAGATAACTCACAGCCAAGGCCAACCCCACCATATCCAGAAGCTCGCTGAGGACAGCTGCAACAGGAGTAATTGCTGTTAATCCAGAAACAAATATATCCAACCCGCCAATTAAGCCAGACAATCCGAGAAGAGGCAAACTTACATAAGAATGAACTTTCTTCCCCGCAGCCCCGCCGTCAAAAACCCGTTCCACTCCGGATTCAGAATCAATCAATCTCCGCATTACTTTACTTAACCATTTCTTCATCTCTTGCGGAGTTAAATAATTAATTAGTTCCTTTTTATCCTTTTCTCCAATATATACTCTATCCCATATTCCTATACTTTTAAGTTCAGCCTGTAACTTTCCTTTTTCATCATGCGTAAGCTCTAAACCGAATATAATATTTTTAGGCAAATAGCCTGACGGCTTTTCATAGGGAAAAGTTCTTTTCTCCTCCTTATTGTTAAAAATATGGCCTTCGTCGAATCTGGTTCCATAAATATTGAGCCCATCTTTCATTATTTTATAATACCATATTTTCATTAATTCAAAATAATAGCCGCATACCTCAAACTGTCCAACACGAACAAAATGGACAAGCGCTCCGTTTTCAATTAATATCCTGCGTAATACCCCGGGCATCTTATTTTTATCGAATAAATTCATAATCTCGCAGGCATCTTTATACCGTCCGTCATCAATTAAAGATACGGTTATTTTTTTACCTATTTCACCTAATACTGTCTGCATGTTATGTTCAATCAGTAAATTCATAACAGCGTAAGCGTCCTCATATCGTCTCTTCTCAACTAAAGGTGCAGTTAATTTCTCAAGTTCAATCGCCGGATCATCTCTTCGGCTTAATCCGAGAAAGTCTACTACACTTTTTTCTTTATGTGTAGATGAGAAAAGACTCTCATCAAATAAAGGAGAAAGAAATCTTTTAATAAAAACATCATATCTCTCTTTATATATTAAGTGCAAACCCAGCCTATAAAATGCCTCTCTTAATCCGCCATAACCTTCTGTTAACAATCCCTTCCCCGGCAAACTATCCTGAACAAAGCTATAGTCTTCGACTTTTGGAAGAAGACGAATAGCGAATACATCGTAGAATAAGCTGAAAGCTTTCTCAAAACCCTCTTCTTTAGCAATCTTAGGGATAATTTCAATGAAAGGCTTGGTGAGCATCTCTATCCTTTTTGCGTCATCATCAGAGCCAATTCCCTCACTACGCTTTATTATCGATTTTTCAATGAAGTTCACCATCCTCTTAACCTGCGTATCTCTTACTACAGCTAAATTCTTGTCTCCCGCGAGAAAAGGAACCACCAGGGAAAGCTTCTGAGCAGCGGAATGAAAATAAATACCGGGATACTTATTGCGATATTTATAATCCTTTTCTCTTTTAATATTTTTCCATACTTTGCTAAGCCTTCTTTTAAGCTTATTTGTCTTTTTGTCTATAGCTGCGGCATTATCAGCATTTTTAATCTTACTTATAAGCCTTGAAGCTGACCAGCTAAAATACCAGAGAGAAAGGCGATAAAAAGGACTTTTCATAACCGCCTTCAAAATAAATTTAAAAACTGCTCTTTCAGTTTTAGAAATAAATCCGGCTATTGCCTCGAATATTTTGTCAAAAAATCCGGCGATTTTTCCGATTACTTCATCAGCTTTAGCAATAATTGCTTTTAAAAATGGAGAGCCCTCTATCCTAACCAACAGAGTAGATATCATTTTTACCAAAGGAGAAAAAGCATAGTAGACAATGATAGATGGAAATGCCACACCCAATATTACATAAAGCATCATCCAAAGGCCGGCGACAATCTGCTGGGAATTTCCAAAAAGATTCCAGCCTATCATTGTTTCTCCTATAGCGAGCCAGGTAGAATCAATAGCTGTAACGAAAGAAAAAGGCAGGAGTATTGCGCACCACAACACTCCAAAAATGCTAATCATAGCTATTACCCTTGATAACATATCAAATTTACTACCATCTGGTTTAGCTCTTGAAAAAATTAGTCTTATTTCTGCGATAATGAGTGAAAGGATTTTTACAATGTATAAACTTAGCCCAGAAGATAAGCTATTATAAATTGCCAAAAAGACAGAACACACCCCGTTATAAAATTTAAGAAGGGCGGACTCTTCTTCACAACAAGAATCATCTGGAGCCCGGATGATCGTCTCTTCGTTTACTCTCCCTTCTTCTTCTATTTTATCAATCCTGGCATGAATTTTTATAAGACTATTCTGAATTTCTGTTGTTCTTGCCTGTTTTATATCCTCACTAAAAGAGGCATTAGATAGATAATCAAGGGCTGAGTGAAAAATTTCCTTTATATCATTTAGGCCGGAAACATCCAATTCTTCCAACCTGCCATAATATTCATTCCCTTTTACATAGTAGACATTAAAAAGATTATCAATAATACTTATATCCTCTGGACAACCATCGTGAGCCTTCAAGAGATATTCTATTGCCTGATCAAAATTATTGCTGTTGTATTCATTAATTCCTTTTTGATTATAGGCCTCGCCGCGCAGTTCTTTAGCTTCTCTGTAGTTTGGCTTCAGATTTAATATTTCATCGCAGATATCGATAACTGTATCCCACTCCCCGGAATTGTATACGTTTAATGCGTTATTATGTAAGGCCTTAATCTTTTCATCTTTAGTTTCCGGAATCTTTTGCTTTGCTGCATCGCTTAAATCTCCGGCTGCATCAAATGGGTCGATTGACATCTGTAGATCTGCGTAGTGCTTCGCGCTCTGATAGTCTTGTTTGTCGTAAAAACAAACAGCAAGATAATAATAAGGAGAACCATGCTGGGGGTCAATTCGAGCTGCCTTTCTATACCACTTGATAGCATTATCTAAATCGTCTTCCGCTGCTTTATCTGTATATTTATCCCTGTATATGTTAGCTATGTTAGCGGTAGCCACGATATTATCGGGAGATAAATTTAATCCCTCTTTATACTTTGAGATAGCGAACTCGTATTGTTTGTTGTTCCAGGCCTTTGCCCCTTCGTTGAATAATTCAATTATCTTTTCAGTTTTTATCGCTTGTATCTGGTAGTTAGCCCAGTCAATTATTGACTTAGCCGCCTCAAGGTCAGGAGTAATTTCAAGCTGCTTTTCTGCCATTTTGATTGCTCCCTCATAGTCACCTTTATCATATAAGAGCCAGCCTATCTCATAATATGGCCAGCAGTAATCCTCATTGATCTGGGCGGCTTCGTTAAATTCATAAATAGCCTTATTGAGTTCACCTTGCTCTTTGTGGACGAACCCTAAATCATAGTGAGCCTTAACTCTGTTATAGTCCAACTCTATTATTTTCTCAATGTGTGAAGCAGCGAGGCCATAATTACCATTTGCTCGAGCTTCATCCTCCAACCTAAACCATTCATCAATTCTTTGTTCTACAGTAGGGATAGGTTCTGCTGTAGGTTCTGGCGTTGGGGTCGGGGTCGGGGTTACTGTTGGCGTCGGTGTTGCTGTCGGTGCCGGCGTTGGGGTCGGCGTTGGGGTTACTGTTGGCGTCGGTGTTGCTGTCGGCGTTGGTGATAATGCTTCCACAGCAACAGATGCTATCCATTCGTTATTATCTTCATCTAACTCATCAATCTTACTGCTTACGTCTATATTAACAGCAACACTATATGTTGTGGAAATATCCGGATACCACTTATTCGGCAATTCAAATATTTTTATTTCACCTTGAGATATTCCACGATGCGTCATCCACAACTGGTAATATTCTAAACTGCTAAACAAATTACCATCTATATGGACAGCTAATGCCTTAGAAGAAGTTACATCAAAATCAACATCCGCTTCTCCCTGGTTCCTAACTCCTGCCTTAATCGCATATCCCTGTCCAACTTTCAGAGTTGTAGATTCAATGCCCCCATTATCAAAAAACCCAACAGACTCTATTTTTAAATCAGGTTTCGCATCCTCATCTGCCGGTTGAGCAAGAATAGGAACTGCGATGAAGCCAAACAGGACTAAAAAGATAGCTGCTAAAACAACTGCCTTCTTTCTATTGGCTGGCCTTAAGAAAAAGAGCGCTCCTCCTATAATCCTCCCATAGCTCCAGCGAAGCTCCTGCTTAAGAACCCGCTCCTGCTGTTTGAATAATTGCAATAATGCTCCCCATATAAGCCTCTGTTGCCTTGCTTGCTTTTCTAATCTGGACTTTAGTTCTTCTTCCATGGTTTTATAGATTGCCCTGC
>JAUXFU010000143.1 GCA_030622705.1 Candidatus Omnitrophota bacterium
CCTCAACCCCGTTAGAGAACTTCGTTCTCTAACGGGGTAAACCTAATCTCGTATCTTATATCTTAAGGTTACCAGCTTACCATTCCTTAATAAATCAACTTCTATATTGGCTCGATTTTGAACATCGCTAAAAACACTCAACGCGTCCCGCGTACTCTTTAATTTCCGCCCGGCAACCGCGCAAATAATATCTCCATTCTTTACGCCTGCCTGTTCTATTATACTGCCGGGGGGAACATCATTAATGCGAAACCCTTTTAATTTATCCGATGAGCTGTCAGGAATGGGTAAAATCCTAACCTTCGCCAGCAGCTCAACGGCTTTATCCATCTGGCTGAATATGCCGGACCTGCTTATTATCATTTCGTTAGGCGAAACAGCCGCAATGATAAATTTCCTGTTCCCGTGAACATCCGCTCTGCTGTGTTTAAGTAATAATTCATACCGGAAGTCATTCTTATTCAGGACTACCCGGCCAGGCGTAATGCTAAGTATCTTAGCGCCGTTGATTATTTCATCTAATTTATACACGCCGGATTTGCCTGATTCTAAGTCCGTAATGAATGCCAGGGGATTAGTTCCAATAAGCGTCCCTACAAGTTCCAGCTTTTCCTGCCATGACGGATTAAACCCCGCTTTTGTTTCCTGTTTTCTTATTACATCTGTTGGAAAAGGTACTTTTTTCTTCTTGCTCGGCCTGTTAGACGGATAAGATTGAATTACCGCGTAATCTCCCTGCGATTTATTGCTTTGAATAAAAACATTCAAAAAAAGCAAAATTGCAGCGGCCAAACCAACTATCCAAATATTATCTTTTAGATACCTTATCTTCATTTATCTCAGTTCTATATTAAAAATGATTAAGAAATCTTGCAATCAGACTGTGTCATAATCACGATTTCGATGAATGCTTGATATCATTTCCCGATCCAATCGGGAATCTACAACGAAGCAATAATCTCTGGATTCTGCGGTCAAGCCGCAGAATGACAAAAAAAGGCAATTGCGATACAGTCTGAATCCAAGAGTGTTCTTTATTGAGGATTCATTTCCAAAACGGTCTCCAGAATTTCCTGCATTGCCTCCTGTATTGCCTCTTCTCTTCCGATAAACATAATCTTCTCATCTACAGACAGGCTGTCTTCGGCATTTAAGATTTTCGGCGTAATAAAAATAATTATCTCTTTCTTAACCGTTATTGTATGCTCATTCTGGAAAAAATATTTAAGTAAAGGAATATCGCCTAAAAAAGGTACTTTGGCAATATACTTCTCTTTATCATCCTTGATTAACCCGCCTAATACCAGGGTATTGCCGTCTTTTACAGTCATAATCGTGGTTGCCTCAGTGGTATCGATAGCTAAAGCATCAGTTACCGTGCCTTTGCGCGGAGAACTTACCTCAGGATGGATTTTCATAGTGATAAAACCGTCTTTAGCAATCTTGGGAGTAACCATAAGCTTTATGCCTACGTCAATAAACTTAAGCTCCTTACTGGTAACACGGCCTTCTGTGTCATAGTGTAGAACCTCGTAAGGCTCGCTTGAGCCGATTAATATCTTTGCCTCTTCATTATCAAGCGTAACAATGCGCGGACTGGAGATAAGATTAACATCGCTTAATCCATCCAGGGCATGCAGGGTAATCTCGTAATCGTCTTTGTCTAAAACACCAATCTTAAACGCGTCAACGTAGGTTGCGCCCACAGGCACAGGCAGGCCTTTCGCGCCTATGCTTATTGAGTGGGTAGTCGGATCTTCATATTGCCAGTCTATACCCAAAAACCTGCCTTTCTCTAAAGTTATCTGCACTATCTTAGCCTCAATCAATACCTGAGAAATCTGCTTGTCCCAATTACGCATTAATACGTCTATCCGGCTTAATAATAATGGAGAGGCGGTAATTACCAGGCTATTTGTCCGTACATCAACCAGGATCTCTCCTTCTGTCTCAGGAATAACCCCCTGAAGACTCTCCTGGATTTCCAGAGGGCGGGCGTAACTCAGCTGATAAACCCTTGTTTCCAACTTTTTATCCATTGCCTTTATTGCCTCTTCTATTAAGTTGATACTTTCTTGCGTATCGGTAACAATAACGCAATTTGTCTTTGGCTCAACCTCCATCTTTCCCCTTGCTGATTTCAAAGAGAGAATCATTGGTTTTAAGTCAAGTGCCTTTATATGCTCCAGTGAATAAACGCGGGTTATCACCTTGGTAAACTGCTCCTTTTGTTTAAATTCAGGCAGGGTGTAAATCTGGATAATCCCGGCTTCTTTAACATAGGTGCAGTTGTTTACCTTTAAAATCGCATCCAGCGCTGCCTCTACGTCTACGTCCGTAAGGGCAATCGAAACCCTTCCCCGCACATTTTTAGAGGTAACAATATTCAATCCGCTCTGGTCGGCAATCATCCTGATAACATCGGTAATCTCCATATCTTTAACGTCGAGGGTTATCATTTTCTTATCCTGGGCCAATGCGGAATTCAAAACCAAAAAGAAAATAACAACCGCGATAATAATTCTTTTCACCGCCTAATCTCCAGTATTTGTCCCTCGCGCTCAAGGATTACCTTATCTCTAAGAACCTGCCTTAACTTAAACTTCCCGACTGTCTCTCCTTCCAGGCAATAATAATCCTTATTTTCCCTAAGGTCTCTAATCATTGCCGCATTTTTATCTCCTACCGAAATCAATCCAAGAAGCTTAAAGCCCATTTCTTTCTCCTGCGGTTTATCCTTAGGAAAAGAGTTAAACAACGGATGTTGCCTAAAAACCCGTTCATCAAAAACAGGAATTTTCTTAACCGCGGCCGTTATCTGATTATTCATTGATTTACCATTTTCCAGAAGGTACTCCATATTAAAAACATAGGGTTGCCTTAAGCGCGACATAGTCAGATAAAGGTAAAACGTCAACACAATCACACAAACTACCAACAACAGATTGATTTTCGGCAAAACCCTAAAAAGATTATCTTTATTTAATACCTTCATCTTTTAAGCACCTTTTAATCGGGATCTACTCCTTAAACGCTACCGCGCTGATTAAAAGGCTCATCATGGGAGGCTCCTTTGTGCTTTGCGCGTTTATCCGGAGAGTTTGTATGCCAATACCCTTAAAATCCTCAGCAACTGTATGTAAAAACTTAGTCAGCGCCGGTATATC
>JAUXFU010000015.1 GCA_030622705.1 Candidatus Omnitrophota bacterium
ATGCGTGATTCAAAAGGCAGGGCAAACCCCAAGGCAGTATTGGAGATTTTAAGAAAGAAATTAAATAAACCCCGTTAGAGAACTTCGTTTCCTAACGGGGTAAAACCAACAAATAATTTTAGCATATTGGATGATCTTAGAAGGAGGAAAAAGATGCGCAAGCGGATATTGAAACCATCGATTTTAATTTTAATTACCTTAGGGGCAATAGCGGTTAGCTCCATTGCTATTGCTGTCTCTAAAAGCGAACGAATTAAAAGAGATGAACTATATAAAAACATAGATTTATTTTCTGATAGCTTAGCAATCGTTCAACATGATTACGTAGACGAGATAAAACCAAAGGAGTTGATCTATGGAGCGTTAAAAGGACTGATATCTTCTTTGGATCCTCATAGTCAATTTATGGATCCGGACACCTACAATGAATTAAAGGTAGGTACTATGGGTGAATTCGGTGGTTTAGGAATCGAAATAACGATAAGAGACGGCTTGTTAACCGTAGTTACTCCGATTGAGGATACGCCGGCATGGCAGGCGGGAATAAAAGCCGGAGATTATATTGTAAGGATTGACAAAGAACTTACCCGTGGCATTACCCTTATGCAGGCAGTTAAGAAAATGCGGGGTAAACCAAATACTAGCATAAGCCTGACTATCTTAAGGGAAAAAGAAAAGAAGCTTTTGGATTTGGTGATTACCCGGCAGATTATCAAGATAAAAGATATAAAAGTTGCCCGGATACTGGAAGAAAAAATCGGATATATTCGACTTGTTGAATTTCGTCAGAATACTCCTAAGGATTTTAAAGCGGCTATAACCAAATTAAAGAAACAGGGTATGAATGCCTTGATCCTGGATCTGAGAAATAACCCCGGTGGCCTTCTTGATGTCGCGATTAGGATTACAGAGAATTTCCTGGATAAGGGCAAGCTCATTGTTTCTACGCGCGGCCGGACAAAAAATCAAAATATGGAGTTTTGTTCCTTAAAAAGAACGAAATATCCGGATTTACCCATGGTGGTTTTGGTTAATGAAGGCTCTGCATCCGGCAGCGAAATTGTTGCTGTCGCTCTTCAAGATCACCAGCGGGCAAATATTTTAGGTACCAAGACTTTCGGCAAAGGTTCGGTTCAGACTATAATTCCTCTGAGTGACGGTTCCGCCATCAGGTTAACCACAAGTAAATATTTTAGCCCAAAGGGTAAGGTTATTCACGGAAAAGGAGTAATACCCGATATTATAGTCGAAGAGGGCAAAATCCAGTTACTTTCGGAAGAAGAAGATCCAGCCGATCATATTTTTGATGAATTAGAAGAAGGAAAAGAAGAAAGCCAAAAAAAAGATCCTTTAGAAGAATACAAATCGGATAATCAATTAATGCGGGCAATGGATGCATTAAGGGCAATCAAAATCTATCACCGCATCAAAGTTCCTTCCGAAGAGAATCCTAAACAGGAATCTTAAGGCGGGTTGCAGGAAAACTTAGAAAGACAAGGTAGCGTGAAAAATGCTTGTACTGGGAATTGAAACTTCTTGTGATGAAACTGCTGCTTCTGTAGTAGGAAAAGGCGGACGGATTTATTCTAATGTTGTGTGTTCCAGTTTAAATTTCCACAGACGCTATAAAGGTATTATTCCGGAAATCGCTTCCCGCTTACATCTGGAAACGATAAATACTGTCATAACCGACGCGATAAAACAAGCCGGAGTTAAATTAAATAATATAACACTAACTGCGGTAACAAATTATCCCGGGCTTACCGGTTCTTTACTTGTAGGAACTTGTTTTAGCAATGCTTTAAGCTTTGCGCTGGGCATACCCGTAATCAAAATAAATCATCTTTATGCCCATCTTTATGCCGGTTTCTTCAATAAAAAGAAACCTCGATTTCCTTTTGTGGGATTAGTGGTTTCAGGCGGACATACAAGTTTATTTTACGTCAGGAGTTTCTTGAAGATTAAGCTTCTGGGATCAACTCAGGATGATGCCTGTGGAGAGGCTTTTGATAAAGTAGCTTCTATTCTTGAATTAGGCTATCCCGGCGGCCCTGTTATCGAAAGATTAGCCAAAAAAGGAAACCCGCATGGGTTAAAATTCAAATGCAGTAATACGCAGCAACCATTAGATTTTAGTTTTAGTGGAATTAAAACAGCAGTGCTCTATTCCGTAAAGAATACCCTTGATTCTCGATTTTCGATACTCGATACTCGCAAAAAAGCTGATATTGCCGCTTCATTTCAGGAAACGGTTATTAATGCCTTAATTAAAAAATCTATCTTAGCGTGCAGGTTAAAAAAGACAAACCAGCTGGTTATCGCAGGAGGTGTGGCGGCGAATAACCGGCTAAGAGAAAAGTTTGATCAACGGGCAATAATTAACGGTTTGGATATATATTTTTCACCAAGGGAATTTTGTACTGATAACGCAGCAATGGTTGCCGGATTAGGATATCAAATAATGAAACTAAGTGATTTGTCTAAATTTAAGGGGTAAGAATAATTGAATTATCCCAAAAACAAAACGCTTCGAAAATTTGTTCCAAATTTTCTCGCAGTTTTCCTGAGAAATTCATAGAATTTCTCAGGACTAGTCCTGGGCAATCTTTCAGATTGACTAGGGTCGGGATTAATTCGCAGGCGTTCCGACTGGCGTCGGGACTATAACTTACGCTCCCTTTGGTCGCGTAAATTATCTGCTCATTAAAGGAATAGCCCGCCTCATGAGATGCGCATAAATTCTATTCTACAATTTATGCGCATTCGGCGGGATTAATTCGCAGGCGTCCTGACTGGCGTCGGGACTATAACTTACGCTCCCTTTGGTCGCGTAAATTATCTGCTCATTAAGGAGGTTGGAATGATTAGTTCGTTTATTGTTATTGGACGATTAATTTTAGCAGTAATTTTAGGTGGATTAGTTGGATTTGAGCGTGAGGTACACCGGCGCAGCGCCGGCTTACGCACGCACACCCTGGTATCTTTAGGTTCTTGTCTTATAATGTTGACATCTTTATATGTTTTTGATATATATAAAGATGCGGCTTCCATAGACCCTGCGCGTATCGCTGCCGGCGTAATTACGGGTATTGGATTTTTGGGCGCCGGTGCGATAATTCGTTCAGGAGAAGCAGTCAAGGGCTTAACAACCGCTGCCAGTCTTTGGCTGGTTGCGGCAATAGGATTAGGCGTAGGCTGTGGATTTTATCTGGCAAGCCTAACTACAGCTATTCTGGTAGTAGCTGTGCTTTTTTTCTTAAGGCGGCTGGAAGGAGCAATAAGTAAATAGGGGGGGTGAAAAATGTCCATACGGAAAAAACATGAAGAAAAACTGCTTGAGGTGGATGCTTCGATGCAGGGTAATCTGAACTTTAAGGATCCTGTAAATCTGCGCATCAACGGTAATTTTGAAGGAACATTGGAAACAAAGGGTACTTTAACCATCGGTTCTTTGGCTACGGTACAAGCAGATATAGTCGGTGAAAATGTTACTGTTGAAGGCAAAATTAAAGGCAAAATCATTGCCAAGCAGGTTTTAACGCTTATGTCTACCGCGGTGATCGAAGGCGAAATTCACCCGGGAAAATTAGTGATGGAAGAAGGAGCAGTATTCGATGGAAAATGTTTTATGCTGCATGATTTCTTAAGCATCGATGAATTAGCGCGGTATCTGGAAGTAGATTTGAGTTCAATTACGGAATGGGCTAATTCGGGAAAGGTCCCTGCTGTCAGAGAAGGGGATACATGGAGATTTGAACGTAAACATATTGATGCCTGGATAGCCTCAGGCAAATTAAATTCGCGTATATAATTAACCCCATTAGAAAACAAAGTTCTCTAACGAGGCTTACCGCCCTTTAATATGAAACAGAATAAACTTTTAACCATAAGAGAAGTCGCGCAAGAGCTTGATATTACAGAACAACAGGTTATTGACTTAGCCAAGGAAGGCAAAATTCCTGCTTATAATATTGGCGGGATATATTTAAGATTTAAACCTGAGCACATCCAGCAGGCAAAACAAAAAATCTTAAAACCAATCAAAAATAAAGACAGGGGGAGTTTCGCAGAGGGATTACTGGATTTCTTTTACTTTAATGATTTTTATATCCTAACTGCATTGATTATCATACTAATGTTAATAGCCATATTCAAAACCCGATAAAGAGGAATCTTTCCCCTTGGGCACCAACACCTATTCTGCTACGCAAAAGTAATAAACCTATTGGTTTGCTTCGCAAGAATATTCTCCAAGCAGAATAATTACCTCCAACCAAAAGAAATGTTTCTATTTCTTTTGCGAAGGAGAATAACAGCTATAATGTACCCATGGCGTTATCCGGTTTAGATATATACAGACTTTTACCCAAAACAAATTGCCGGGAATGTGGATTTGTTACCTGTCTTGCGTTCGCGATGCAATTAGCCAAAAGGCAGATATTGCCTGAAAAATGCCCTTATTTATCCCAAGAGGCTAAGCGCACGCTTGAAACGGCAAACCGGCCGCCGATACAGCTGATTACGATCGCAGAAAAAGAAAATAAACTAGAGATCGGCAACGAAACAGTGATGTTTCGTCATCAGGAAAAATTCTATCATCCCTGCGGCCTGGGTTTTATTATCGATGATAGCCAAAGCGACGAGGAAATTCTAAAAACCACCAAAAAAGTCAGCGCATTGAATTTTGAGCGGATAGGAACCATGCTTAAACCTGACTTGATTGCAATAAAACAGACCTCAGGAAAGAACAGATTTATCAAAGTAGTAAGATTAATTAGTGAACACACCAAATTAGGCTTATTGTTGATGAGTGAAGATGCCACAGCGCAAGAAGAGGCCTTGCGGATTATTTCTTCCCGGAAACCGTTAATCTATTGTTTAAACAAAGACAATTATCGGGATTTCAGCGAATTGGCTCTTAAATTTAAGGTGCCGATTGTAGTTTATGCTCAAGATTTAGCGGAATTATCTCAGTTAACACAAAAGTTGATTAATCAAGGAATCGATCAATTAGTTTTATCTACAGGTAAAAAGAAACTTAGTGAGGAGATTTGGGATTTAACCCAAATGCGACGCGCCAGCCTTTATCAGTCTAACCGCAGTTTTGGATTTCCCGCTTTAACGATTGCCCGGGATATAGAAGATGTTTTTCAGGAAACGCTAAAAGCAGCTGCCTATATCGCAAAATATGCGGGAATAGTTTTAATCAGCGCAAATCAGGTTTGGGAAACCTTAGCTCTCCTGACGCTAAGACAAAATATCTATAGCGATCCCCAAAAACCCTTACAGGTAGAGTCTAAGGTTTACCCGGTAGGTAATACAAATGATAAATCTCCGGTTTTAATAACCACCAATTTCTCTCTTACGTATTATACTGTTTTGAGTGAGGTAGAGGCAAGTAAGATTCCTTCGTATATTATCCCTGCCAATACTGACGGTATGTCGGTTTTAACAGCTTGGGCGGCAGAAAAATTTACTGCCGAAACAATTACCGCTTCACTGAAGAAATTTGCCGTTAAGGATCAAATTTCTCATCAGCACTTAATTATTCCCGGATATGTGGCAGTAATGAGCGGTGAATTAGAAGAAAAATCCGGCTGGCAGGTTACAGTCGGGCCAAAGGAAGCATCGGGACTGCCGCGATTCTTGAAAAACTTATATGGAAAAATTTAAGGTGACATTTTATCCTGATAATATCACTGTTGAGACAGAAAAAGATAAAACAATACTGGCAACGGCTATTTCAGCAAATATTTATATTAATTCCAGCTGCGGCGGAGATGGCGTATGCGGCAGATGTAAAGTGCTTTTAAAAACAGGCAGTGTTATCAACCAGCCCTCAGGAAGAATTACACCCGAACAAAGAAAACAAGGTTACTATCTTGCCTGCCAGGCTTTAGTTCAGAGTAACCTGGAGGTTGTGATTCCCGCGGAATCAAGGCTGGATTTAAAAAATTCTACTCAGGAAGAATTAAGCTTAAGGCTTAGGGGTATCTATTCCAAAGCCGATGAGGTAAAGCCGGCAAAGTCAATTTTAGGAGAAAGTTTTTTTACTCACTCACCTCTTACCTCAAAATTATATTTAGAATTATCACCTCCTGACCACGCTGATCGGATAAGTGATTTGGAAAGATTATGCCGCCAGATACGAAAAATCTGTGATATATCTATAATGCAAACCGGGCTGGCCAATATCCGAAACTTAAGCCGGCTATTGCGCGATTCAGATTGGAAAATTACTGTAACATTAGGAAAGAAAAATGACACAACAGAAATTATGTTTGTCGAGGCGGGAGATACATCGAATAAGAATTATGGATTTTGCTTTGATATAGGCACAACCAGTATTTCCGCTCAATTAGTGAACCTGAATACAAAAATAATCCTCGGCACTAAAGCCGCTTATAATAAACAGGCTGTCTTTGGCAGCGACATTATTACACGTATCATCTGTGCCCACGAAGAAGATTGCATGGAAAAACTTGCATATGCGGTTATCGATTCGATGAATGAGATGATTCATAGCTTGATTAAGGAAAATAACATCGACCTTAATGATGTTAACTGCATTTTATGCGCGGGCAATACCACAATGATACATCTTTTACTGCGTGTTGACCCTACCTACATCCGAAAAGAGCCATATGTGCCCACAGCGAATTTTGTTCCGACTATCCGAACAACTGAAGCGGGATTAAACATAAATCCCAGCGGTCTTTTATCCTGCCTTCCCGGGGTCTCAAGCTATGTTGGCGGAGACATCTGCGCGGGCATTTTATCCTGCGGAATGTATAAAGAAGAACATCCGTGTCTTCTGATTGATATCGGCACCAACGGAGAGATTGTTCTGGGAAACCGTGAATTCCTGATTGGCGCTGCCGCCTCTGCCGGGCCGGCATTTGAAGGCAGCGGACAAAGTTGCGGGACCAGGGCATCCAGAGCAGCTATACAAAAAATAGAAATAAACCCAAGCGACTTTGAGGTCAACTTTCGCGTTATAGGCGATGAAAAAGCATGCGGCATCTGCGGATCGGGATACATTGATAGTATCTCCCAGATGCTTAAAACAGGATTAATCGATAAGAATGGTAAATTCAAACAGATTAAAAATCACCGCTTGCGTCAAGGTAAGGAGGGAGTTGAATTTGTTATTTGTTTTAGCAAAAACTCAAGGCTATCCTTTGATATTGTGATTACCGAAGCAGATATTGAAAATATAAAACGCGCTAAGGCGGCGATATTTGCCGGGGCTTCAGTTTTAATAAAGCAAATGGATATGAAATTCAGCGATCTTAAAAAAATATTTATCGCCGGAGGCTTCGGAACCTGCATTGATATCGAAAACGCCATAAGCATAGGTTTACTCCCGGATATCGAGAGAGATAGATTTATTTTTGTCGGGAATAGTTCCTTAGCGGGTGCCAGAGAGGCTCTATTTTCTTATGAGGCAATGAAAAAAACCGAGGAAATCGCCAATAAGGTTACCTATTTTGAGTTATCTGTTGCGGCAAGCTATATGGATGAATATATCGCAGCAATGTTTTTCCCCCATACGGAAAGCTCAAGATTTCCTAGTGTAAATATATGAGAGCTCTGAAAAAGTCTAAAAAATATACAGACCTATTTTAGTAGTTTTTCAGAGGCCTCATATATAAACTTTAGACAGAATCGGTTACATAATCAACGAAAAATGACGCAAGAGCTGGTTTATAAAAAGTGGTCAGGCAAAATTAATGAGGTAACCCTTGGAAAGGAACCTTCAACAATAAAAATTGGCGGAGAGCAAGGACTGCCTTTTTTATTTAAGGAGGCTAAAATACCAAATACCCCGCAGATTGCTTTTGAGATCTGGGATATACCGCCTGCGGATTGGCCGCACGAATTATTGCGTTACTATCAAGATGTATTGAACAGCCCTTTAGACTGGGCGAAGAAATGTTTCCGGGAATATGGTGCCGGGATTATCTGTCTGAGGCTTTTGGGAGCGCATCCGGACTTAGGCGATAAATCCCCTAGCGAGGAGGCAAAATTAATAGAAGATTTATTAAAACAGGTGCCGCTGCCTTTAATTATTCTTGGCTGCGGTGATGACGCTAAAGATAACGAAGTTCTGCCCATTTGCTGCCAGGCGGCACGCGGCAGGAGCTGTTTGATAGGAAATGCAACTCAAGATAATTACCGGACATTAGCCGTTGCTGTTTTAGCGGATGGACATAACCTTATTGCCGAATCTCCAATTGATGTAAACATTGCCAAACAGTTAAATATTCTTATTGCCGATATGGGACTGCCTTTGGAAAAAATTGTAATTAATCCTACGATTGGCGCGTTAGGCTATGGCATGGAATACGCCTATTCGATAATGGAGCGCGCGCGGCTTGCTGCTTTATCAGGAGATAAAACGCTGGCAATGCCGTTTATTTGTTTTGTCGGCGATGAAGCATGGCGGGCAAAAGAGGCAAAAGCTACCGAAGAAGATTTTCCGCAGTGGGGCGCGCAAACACCACGGGGAATAATGTGGGAGGCAGTCACCGCAGCAACCCTGCTTCAGGCTGGCGCGGATCTGCTGGTTATGCGTCATCCTAAAGCAGTAGATTGCGTAAAAAAATACATTAAACAAAGCTGCTAAAATAACCTTTATTTTAGACTAAGGATAGATATGTTTATTATCGGCGAGTTAATTAACGGCATGTATACGAATGTAGGCCTTGCGATACAACAAAAGGAAAAGTCCGTAATTTACCGTTTAGTAAAAGAACAGGTCAGTGCCGGCTGCGACGCGCTGGACTTAAATTGCGGGCCTGCCTGCCGTAACCCTGCTTCGGACATGGTTTGGCTTGTTGAAACAGTACAGGAGATAACCGACAAAACGCTATGTTTAGACAGCACAAAAGCCGATGTCATCGAGGAAGGACTAAAAGCAGCAAAAAATAAGGCGATAATCAATTCTACTTCAGCAGACAAAGAAAAGTTAGATATAATTATTCCGTTAGCTTTAAAATACAAAACAAGCCTTATCGGCTTAGCTTTAAATAAAAAGGGCGTCCCTCAGGATAAAGACAGGCGCATGGAGCTAGCAGCGATGATTATTGTTGACTGCCAGGAAAAGGGATTTCCAGTGGAAGATCTTTATATCGACCCGGTGATATTACCGGTAAATGTTGCCCAGGGGCAGATGGAAGATACCCTTGGTGCCCTGGCAGAATTCAGGATTATCTCTCAGCCGCCTCCTAAAACAGTAATTGGCTTAAGTAATGTATCGCAGGGGACGAAAGAAAGAAAACTTATTAATCGCACTTTCTTAATCATGGCAATAATCAGCGGCCTGGATGCGGCAATATTAGATCCGCTGGATACACAATTAATGGATTCTTTAATCGCTGCCGAGTTAATCTTAAATAAACAAATCTATTGCAACTCCTTCCTCGAGGCTTATAAAAAGAAGGTGGTTTAAAAAAATTGGGTAATAGGACGTTTTGAGAAAACTTTAGCTATTATAAGGAGAAAAGAAAAAAATGTTTTTAAAAGAACTGGAACTAATAGGATTCAAATCTTTTCCGGATAAAACCACGCTTAAGTTTGAGTCTGGAATTACCGCGATTGTTGGCCCTAATGGATGCGGAAAATCTAATATTTTTGATTCAATTCGTTGGGTTTTAGGCGAGCAGTCAACAAAGGCATTGCGCGGCATTAAGATGGAGGATATCATCTTTAACGGTACAGATAGTAAACCTTCTCTCGGAATGGCTGAGGTAAATTTAGTTTTTTCGAATAAAAGCAGAAAGCTCAGCCTTGATTGCGATGAAATTACGGTTTGCCGTCGCATCTTCCGCTCGGGAGAAAGCCAGTACCTACTAAACAAGGCACCCGTGCGCCTGAAGGATATCATGGATTTGTTTATGGGTACGGGTATCGGTGCGGAAAGCTATTCATTGGTAGAACAGGGAAAGATTGGTTTAATTCTAAGCACCCGCCCGGAAGAACGCAGATTGATATTCGACGAAGCAAGCGGAATTACCAAGTACAAGTCACAAAAGAAAGAAACCTTAAGAAAGTTGGATGAAGCCGAGCAAAATCTTGTTCGGATCAATGATATTACTACTGAGGTAAGGCGCGAAATCAAATCATTAGAAAGACAGGCCAATAAAGCCAGGCGGTACAAAGAGACATTCGAGCAGCTAAAGAATAAAGAAGCAAACCTGGCAAACGCAGAGATTCTTAAGATTGAAGAGCAAAAACAGGGTTTGTGTAATAAAATAAACATTTCTCAGGGTAGCGTTAATTCTAACGAGGAAGGAAACAAAGGGTTTCAAAACGGGATTTCGCTGAGGCTTGAAAGAATTCAGCAGATAGAAACAGAAATTTTCGAACATCGTGAGCACTTAACAAATACCAATAATCTGATTACTAATAATGACCAGCGTATTCAGACGGATCTAGAGAGAATTAACGAATTAAACGCGCGTATTCAAAATATAAAACAGCAACGCCAGCTCACGGAATCGCGCATTGAGGCATCCGGGAAAAATATAGAAAACGCTCAAAAAGAATACAATGATTTAAAGACAAATACCCGTGAAAAGGAAACACTCTTCAACGAAAAACAAAAACAGTACGAACAAGCGAATATTTCTATCGAATCCCAGCAAAATGAAATAAAACAGGTAAAGGAACGAATTTTAGACCTAGCAGCTGCCGGTTCCCACATAAAAAATGAGCTTGCTGATCTGCAGGCACAACTTAAAAGCTCTATTTTAAGAAAAAAAAGGCTGGATATCGAAGCGATAACGGAAGTCGGAGGCCAAGCGG
>JAUXFU010000054.1 GCA_030622705.1 Candidatus Omnitrophota bacterium
AACTGCTGATTTATAGACTCTGCGGTTTGAGGCATAAAAGGCAGCAGCCCTACGGCGACTTTCTTTAGTACCGTAACCAATAAATGAAGGAATACTTTAAGCTCATCTGTCCTATTCTCCTTGAATAGAACCCAGGGCTTTGTATCCTCGATATATTTATTGGCTTTATTTATTAATACCCAGATTTTATCCAACGCCGAGTTAAACTCTAAATTCAACATACAGGCATCGACATTGCCTGAGAAAGCTTGCAAATCTTTTTTCCATTTCTCATCTAAAATATCGACAACAGGAACATCCCCGTCAAAATATTTCTCCGCCATGGTTAAAGTCCTGTAAACAAGATTCCCCAAATCATTGGCAAGGTCGCCATTAATACGTCTAATTAAAGCGTCTTCGGAGAAATCACCATCTTCTCCAAAACGAACTTCTCTTAACAGAAAGTATCTTAAGGCATCTGCGCCATATTTGTTTATTAACTCTACGGGGTTTACCACGACACCTCTGCTTTTGCTTATTTTTTCTCCTTTGATATTAATAAAACCGTGCACAAGAATCTTTCTCGGCAGCTTAATGTCGGCCGCCAATAAAACAGCCAACCAAACTACCACATGAAACCACAAAATATCTTTCCCGATTAAATGAATATCTGCCGGCCAGTACTTTCTAAATTTCTCGTTAGGATAATCTAAGACAGAGATATAATTTATCAAAGCATCAAACCAGACAAAAATTATATGCTTCTGGTCCATAGGAAGCCGCGTCCCCCAGTTAAAGCTGCAGCGCGAGATGCTTAAATCCCTCACGCCCTCCTTTAACCTGTTAACGACTTCATTCCTTCTGGTTTGCGGCTGGATAAAATCATTATTATTCTGAATATATTCAAGAATTCTCTCCTGATACTTGCTCATCTTAAAAAAATAACTTTCTTCTTGTATTGTTTCCGGTTTTTTATTGTGTACAGGACAAAAACCATCTTTTAAATCCTTCTCGGTATAAAACGCTTCGCAATCAACACAGTATAATCCTTCATATCGCCCTTTATAAATATCGCCCTTTTCATAAATTTTCATAAATACACTCTGGACGACCTGTGTGTGCCGGGCCTGAGTAGTTCTTATAAAGTCATCATAAGATATATTTAGCTTTTCCCAGAGAGCAATAAATTCTTTAGACATTCTTTCAACGAACTCCTCGGGGTTTTCGTTTGAGTTTAAGGCGCATTTTTGTATTTTTTGTCCGTGTTCATCCGTACCCGTAGAAAAAAATACATCCTCACCTTTGCCTCGATGCCACCTAGCGATAACATCAGCGCAAACCTTCTCATAAACATGACCGATATGCGGAGAGGCTGAAGGATAATCTATTGCCGTTGTAATATAAAATTTTGACATTAGTATGGTATTATTAACTCTGCTTGTAACTTAGCTCAACTTTCCTTCCATCTTCTAATTCTACCGTGACTTTTCGCTTGAAAATATTCACCGAGGTAACCCTTCCCTTTCCCTGCGGTGTTTGCAGGCGATCCCCGTGACGGGGCAAACCGCGCAAAAGATACTTATAGGTCTCATACTCAAAACCAAGACAGCACATCAGTCTTCCGCAAATCCCCGAAATCTTGGGGGGATTCAAGGGCAAACCTTCCTCCTTTGCCATCTTTATGCTCACCGGCTCAAAACTTTTAAGGAAGCTAACGCAGCAAAGTTGCCGGCCGCAGGAACCAATACCGCCAAAAAGCTTTGCTTCATCTCTAACTCCAATCTGCTTCAATTCAATCCTCACCTTAAAAATCTTTGCCAAATCCTTAACCAGATTACGGAAGTCCACCCGTCCTTCAGCAGTAAAATAAAAAATTATTTTGCTTGAGTCAAAAGAAACCTCCGCCCCTACTAATTTCATTGGTAATTTATGCTCCTGAATCTTATTTAAACAGGTTTTTATCGCTTTTTTTGCCTTTTCCCGGTTCTGTTCAATCTGGTTTAAATCTTCTTCATTTGCCCGGCGCACAATCTTCTTAATCAATTTGACCTCCGGCATCTTAATAGTAGAATTGCGCATAGCAACAACACAAGCATAATCCAGACCGCGGTCCTGCTCTAAAATAAGGTAATCCCCTACCTTAAAATTACCTGTATTCCTGGCATAGACAATCGGGCCAAACCTCCTGACTTTTATTTCAATTATTTTCTCCATAATAATCCTAAGCTATCGATTAACAATCTGGGATTTATATTCTGCCGAATACTCTCTAAACTATTACAAAGCTGTTGGAATATACCGTCTAACTCGATAAAACTGAATCTCTCCGACACAGAAGAAAGTTCGTCTGTAATATCCTCATTAATTAACTTATCTCTGTTTATTCCTGCTTTAAGTAAATAGATATCACGCGCGCAGCCGATTAAAATATTCAATATAACCCTTAATTTATCTTTATCCCTGGAATCGAATTTAGTAAACGATGCCCCGGGAGTAGTAATAAAATGTTTGATTATCCGATTTTTTTCGCTTAGGGTATCATGGTCTTTGTATTTTAACGCCTCAGACAGCCTTCCCTCAAAAGCAAAGGCGAGAAAATGACTTAACTTCTCCTGCAGATGATAATCGCGATTAAGAACTGCTTCTGCGCTGTGTCTGTCCCTTGGATAAAACCTTAACTTTTGGCAGCGTGAGATAATCGTAGGCAGGATGCGGCACAAATCAGACGCGATGAGTATAATTAAAGAATCTCCCGGCGGCTCCTCTAAAACCTTCAGCAGGCAATTTGCTGCCTCATCAGTAAAACACCCGGCATCGAGAATAATAAAAACCTTACATTTGCCTTCAAAAGAATGCAGAAAAATCTCTTTTTGCATCTGTTGTATCTGCTCAATTTTGATAAAATTAGAGTTTTCTTTTTGAATATAATGTACATCCGGATAATTATTATTCTCTATCCTCCGGCAGGAAAGACAAGCCAGGCAGGGCGGAAACAACCCGCGCTCACAATTAACCGTTTTAGCAAGCCTGCGCGCGAGAGATAACCTGCCTGTTGACGCAGAGCCAAAAAAAAGATATGCCGAGGCAATCCGCTTAGCTTTCCAGGCATTCTTAATCACTCTCTCGGTTAATTCCTGAGTAAAAATATCACCGCTGCCAGAATCATTCTTCATTTTTTTTGTTTGTAACCACGAGATTTCACAAGATTAATGCTAGATTATTCTTTTAGTGCTTCAAAGAATAAAAGCTTTAATTTTCTAAAACCTTTAATCTTGTGAAATCTCGTGGTTTCATCTTTTAAGCTTTTCTTTACAGTTACTTAGTTCTTTTGGAAATCTTATGGTTTCATAAGTTTTAAAGCTCTTATTTCTTTTTATGACTTTGTAGTTAAGGAATCTTTTTAAAATAAACCTTGTCAACTAACTCACGAATCTTAACCTGTGTTTTATTCTTATCCTTATCGGGTATAATTATCTTTATCCGCCCGGGAAACCTAAACGCCAATTTAAGATACCCCCGGCGGACCCGCTGATGATAAACAAGCGGCCTTTGCTCAATACGGTCTAATTTCCGGCCGCAGGCATTTAATCCTTTACTGACCGCTAAATCCAAAAAAATGGTTAAATCCGGTTTTGCCTCTGAAATAAGGAAATTCCCTACATATTCAATTAAGGATAAGTCAATTCCCAGTCCGTATCCCTGATAGGCAATAGTGGAATCTAAAAAGCGGTCACAAACAACAAAATACCCCTTTTTTAAGGCTGGTTTTATTTGCTCCTGAATGAGCTGTGCGCGGGCTGCAAGATAAAGAAACATCTCGGCCAAAGGGTAAATCTCCTGATTGGATTTTGTGCAAATTTTACTTCTGCTCGCAGGAACCTGGCGGCAACGGGGTTTGCCCAGAAGAATCTTTCTTATCTTCTCGCTAAGCTCTGTCCCTCCCGGCTCACGTAAGAATACCGCCTTCTTTCTTTTTGAGTTCAGATACTCAACCAAAAATCCGGCCTGTGTACTCTTACCACTGCCCTCTGGCCCTTCAAAGGTAATGAATCTACCCCGCATTTTCTTGATTTTTCCTATTGGCCTTTTTTTGTTCGGAAATATATGTTAAAGCCGAACCACCGGCAGTATCACTTACAACATAATGGAATTTTCGCTCTATCTCTTTGCGTATAGCATCTGCTTTTGTAAAATCTTTATTATCCCTGGCTAAATCTCTTTCTTTACGCTTTGCTTCAACCTCCTGCGATATTTTTCTTACTTCACCTACATTAAGCCCGAATATACTAAAGAAAATTCTCAATTTAGATTCGGCATAATTAAAAGCATCTTCCTTATCACATGAAACAAACCCTAAAGCTAAATCCATTAATTCAAATAATGAAGCTAAGGCAGCGGGAGTATTAAAGTTATCATCCATGGCCTGCTCGAACTTCAAACAAGTATCTTCAATCTTAGCTCTGTCTTTTTCCGAAGTAGCTGTTTTTAACCTTCCCTCCCGAAGCCTCCAGGAGCCAATTTTCTCAAAAAAATCATCAAAACTTTTCTTTTGTTTCTTGCAATCTTCTATTTTCTCTTTAGTATAATCTACCGGATTAGAGTAATGCGTAGATAAAAAGAATAATTTTAGGATATCTGGATCGCGATATTCACAAATAAAATCCTTTATGGTTACAAAGTTGCCCAGAGACTTAGCCATCTTCTGGCCATTTATGGTTAGTAAACCGTGATGAATCCAACAACGCGCAAAGGTCTTACCGGTAAGAGCCTCGCTTTGAGCAATCTCATTTTCATGATGAGGAAAAATAAGATCCCTGCCCCCACCATGAATATCCAGGGTTTCCCCTAAATACTTCTGCGCCATTACAGAACACTCAATATGCCATCCCGGTCTTCCGTCATCAACGGCAGACATACCAGACTCCCAAAAAGGTTCATCCTCTTTTTTGCTTTTCCATAAGGCAAAATCAAGCGGGTCTTTCTTTAAAGGATCGGTCTCAATCCTTACCGCAGACCTTAAATCATCTATTTTCTTCCCGGAGAGTTTTCCATAAGAAGGGAATTTCCTTACGGAAAAATAAACGTTGCCTCCTGACTCATATGCAAACCCCTTATCACTGAGTTTTTGGAAAAATATATTCATATCTTCAATGTTTTCCGTAGCTTTAGGTTCTTTATCCGCGGGAGGGATACTTAATTCTTTTAAGTCCCGGTAATAACTATTTATATAAGTTTCTCTGACTAAATCTAAAGCTTCCTCTAGAGAAATGTTTTTTTTCTGTTTCCACTCTCTAGCCTTATCTATTATTTTATCATCAACATCTGTAATATTTCTTACAAAGCTGACTTTAAAACCTCTATATCTGAAATATCTTCTTATGACCTCAAATATATACAGACTGCGGGCGTGCCCTATATGGCAATCATCGTAAACTGTAACCCCGCAGGTATACATTTTAACCTCGGGAGGATTCAGCGGCCTAAACTCCTCTTTTTTTCTGGTTAAAGTATTGTAGATGTAAATTGCCATACTCTAAAAATCCTAAACCCCTAATTGCTAACTAATCTGCAAACACCATTTTTATGCGTAGGGAATTTATTGCTTTTCTTCCAACTTCTCAATCCGCGCCTTTAAATCATCAATCTGCTGCATAATCGGATCAAAAATATGCCTGTGAGCCAAACTGAGGTCTATCTTTTTCCCATCCTGCTTGGTAATTCTCCCGGGTACACCAACAATAGTCGAATTCGGCGGAACGTCCTTAATCACCACGGCGTTTGCTCCAATATAAGAATTATCCCCTATGGTAATGTCACCCAGGATCTTGGCGCCTGCGCCCACTACCACATTATCCCCCAGTGACGGATGGCGCTTAGTCTTCTGTTTCCCCGTACCGCCTAAGGTTACCCCCTGATATAAAGTAACATCTCGACCAATAACGCTTGTCTCACCGATTACCACCCCCATGCCGTGGTCGATAAAAAGACCGCTGCCAATCTTCGCGCCGGGATGAATTTCAATACCGCTAATGCAACGGGAAAACTGGCTAATCGCGCGGGAAAGCAACTCGAATTTAATCTTATAAAAAAAGTGGGCAATGCGGTAATAGAAAACGGCATATAATCCCTGGTAAAACAACACAACCTCAAGAAAGCTGTAAGCTGCCGGATCCCTTTCGCAAGCCGCCTTTATCTCAGAAGAGAAAAAAACAACCAGAACAATTAACCTTAAAATAAACAGCATAACTACTGTTGTAATAACAAATAACAACTGAATCATTTCCCCCTCTTTCGTAAAAGCACCGCGCACCAGGCAGCAATTGCCTTATTGTTACCGATATCACCTAATCCCTCGGCAGTAGTAGCTTTAATATTAACT
>JAUXFU010000172.1 GCA_030622705.1 Candidatus Omnitrophota bacterium
CCCCTTACCCCCTAAAAGCTCCTTCATCTTACCATTACCGTCTGCCTTTCCATCGCCAAAGAAGTAAACATATTTCTTCGCCATTACTCCTAACCCTCCCTCTCTTTTTTAAGACCGTTTCTACTTAACCCTAAAGACACCAACAAGTTCTGATAGAAGTGGCCCCTTTGGATTCAATTACTCAATCTTTCCCCTAAATAACCCTTTACCCTATCTACGCTTATCCGCACCTGCTCCATTGTATCCCTGTCTCTTATGGTCACCTGCCTGTCTTCCAAAGACTGCACATCAACCGTTACGCAATATGGCGTACCAATCTCATCCTGACGCCGATAAAGTTTTCCGATAGCCGCGGTATCATCATATACGCAAAAAAATCCCTTTTTTAAATCCCGGCAAATATTGCCGGCAAGCTCAACAATCTCACCGCGGTTAGCAAGCAGGGGTAAAACCGCAATCTTTATGGGAGCCAAAACCTTACTCAAACCCAAAACCACCCTCTTTCTTTTTCTCACCTCCTCCTCACGATAAGCATCAATCAGGAATGCCAGAACAGCCCGGTCAACACCTCCGGAAGGCTCAATAATATAAGGGTAGAATTTATTCTTGGACTCAGAGTCAAAATAGCTCAGATCCCTGCCTGAAGATTGCGCGTGCTGCTTTAAATCAAAATCGGTACGGTTAGCAATACCCTCCAGCTCTGACCAGCCAAAGGGAAAATTATACTCAATGTCTGTGCAGGCAGCCGCGTAATGAGCAAGTTCATCCTGGCCATGCGGGCGCTTACGCAGATTCTCCTTGTTTATCCCCAATCCAATATACCAATTAAACCTTTGCTCTATCCACTGCTCTAATTTATTATCCGCGTCTTCGGGACGGACAAAATACTCTATCTCCATCTGTTCAAACTCCCGCGTGCGGAAGGTAAAATTTCCCGGGGTAACCTCATTTCTGAATGCCTTACCAATCTGAGCTAAGCCAAAGGGAAGTTTTGGATGGCAACTATCCATAATATTTACGAAATTTACGAACATACCCTGCGCGGTTTCCGGGCGAAGATAAATCAGATTAGCCTCATTTTCAATTACCCCCTGATGAGTCTTAAACATAAGATTAAATTGACGGCCCTCAGTTAGCTTACCGCCGCATTCCGGACAAACATCCTTATCCTTAAGGTCAGCGAGCTTAAATAATTTATGGCAGGACTTACAATCACTCTTGTAATCATAAAATTGCTCGATATGCCCTGAAGCATCCCAGACATCAGGATTCATCAAAATCGCCGCGTCTATACCATAGACATCATCCCGAAAATGGACATTTGTCCTCCACCAGGCCTTTTTCAGGTTATTCTTAAGCTCAATACCCCAGGGCCCATAATCCCAGGTATTACTCAAGCCTCCGTAAATGTCAGACCCCGCGAAAATAATCCCCCTGCGCTTACAAAGAGAAACTATTCTTTCCATTAAATTATCGCTCATACTATCTTCTTCAGCTCCTCTTCTTTTATCTTAAAGCTATGCTCCTGGGCGGGAAACCTGCCCTCGATAACCTCTTGCTTATAATCCTCAACTGCCTTTTGAATCTGTGAAGACAGATTAATATATTGCTTAACAAATTTTGGTTTAAACCGTTCAAATAAACCTAATAAATCATGAGTCACCAGAACCTGGCCGTCACAGCCTGCTCCCGCGCCGATACCGATTGTCGGTATGTTTAATTTACGGGTAATAATTTCGGCTATCTTATCCGGCACACATTCAAGAACAATAGAAAAACAGCCAAGCCTTTCTAAATCCTGCGCCTGCCGGATTAACCTTTCGGCTGCCGGGGCATCTTTCCCCTGAACCAAGAATCCGCCCAATTTATCTGCGGTTTGAGGCGTAAGCCCGATATGCCCCATTACCTTAATGCCTGAGTTTATAATCGCTGCGGCTACCTCTAAACATTTATCGAACCATTCCAATTTTACCGCGTCGCATCCTGCCTCATCAATAAATCTTCGGGCATTTTTTACGGATTCAGAGCTATTAATCTGATAAGCCTCATAAGGCATATCGCCGATAATCAACGCGGATTTTACCGCGCGAGCTACTGCCTTTGAATGATAGATCATCTCAGTCATCCCCACCTGAGTAGTTGACTCAAGCCCTAATACCACATTTGCCACTGAATCACCGACTAAAATCATATCGATGCCCGCTTGGTCAATCAATGACGCCAGAGGAAAGTCGTAAGCAGTAAGCATGGTTATCTTTTGGCCGCCCTTCCTTGACAAAATATCTTCAACTGTAACTTTCCCCATCGCAAATTTTATGACCACAGAGGTCACAGAGTTTTTAATAAAATACAAAGATACATAAAATCTTTTCTTTTTTGCTCTGTGTACTCAAATTTTTCCTCTGTGTTCTCTGTGGTTTATTCTTTTGATAAATACCTATCCACCTCAACCGCTGCCCTTTTCCCCGCGCCCATTGCTGAAATTACCGTATCCGCCCCGGTGATTATATCCCCGCCGGCAAAAATACCCGGAATTGAAGTCATCAAATTATCATCTACCCAG
>JAUXFU010000092.1 GCA_030622705.1 Candidatus Omnitrophota bacterium
GAAGGCTTATAATGCGGCCAGGATTTATTACAATATGGTAATCAAAGATTATCCTCAAAGCAGTTGTGCGGCCGAGGCCCTTTTAAGGGTTCAGGAAATGGAGCAGAAAAATGAAAATACCAAAAAGAAGAAATAGATTATTATGGACCTTTTTCTTACTCCCTACTCTCTACTCTCTACTCGCTACTGTTATAAGCGGTTGCGGCTATACAACACGTTCTGTAATCACTAAGGATTATCAAACTATATATGTAGCTGCTTTTGTTAATAAGATTGATATTACCGGCGATACGTCAGTGGCCAGGGGGTATAAGACTTATTATCCGCTTTTGGAGAACGATATAACCCGGCGGGTAATGGATCAATTTATTCTGGATGGCAATTTACGACTGACTAAGGAAGAAGACGCAGATTTGGTTTTGCAGGGTGAGTTGGTTGATTATCGTAAAGATGCCTTAAGATATACCGGTGAAGATGATAATAAGGTAGAGGAATATCGTTTAAGCCTGGCGGTAAATCTTAGTCTTTACGTTACTTCCCGGGAAACCTTACTTTGGGAGGTTGATAATTTTATTGGGGATGCAACTTATTTTACCCAGGCGTCAGAGTCTTTAGCAATAGGCGAGGCGGTTGATGATTTAGCCCGCCGGGTTGTTAGCCGCGTGGTAGATATCTGGTAATGAACCTTGCGCCTTTGGATATTCAGAAAAATAATAAAAAAGAATTTAACAAAGGTGCGGGATAAAAGAGAAGGTGTGGGGTGAATTATCTTTTTGTCGGTGAGGACGAATTTTCCAAGGATATAAAATTACAGGGGATTAAACAGCAGCTCAATCTAAACCGGTTGGAGTCGTTTAATTTCGAGGTTCTCTACGCAAAGGATTTAGATTTAAAGACTCTAAGGATGAGAATTTCGACCGTTCCCTTAAGCCCTGCTGGAGGGACTTCTCCCTCAGGTACAGGGGTTTCGAGCGGGGTAAGGATAAGGCAGAGATTAATCCTGATAAAGGATGCCTCAGGGTTAAAAGCAGATATCAAACAGTATTTACTTACCTTTCTTCAAAAACCTTTTCCCCACGTCAGTTTAATTTTAGATGTCCGGCGCATTGATAGGCGTGAACAGTTTTTTAATCAGATAGCCAGGCTGGTCCAGCTGATAAATTTTCGCCAATCAAGGGAAATAGATGCGTTTATGCTGGCCCGCCAGATTATGCAGAAGAAAATTAATCCGGCAATGGTTTTGCTTCGTCAGCTTCTATTGCAGGGAGAAAGGCCGGAGAAGATTCTCGGCGCTATTCGCTATCAACTACAGCAGGAAAGATTAAATATTCAGGCCAGCAGAAAAAAAATAATGTTTTTGTTGGATTGTGATCTTGATATAAAGACGGGAAAACTAAAGCCTGAGTTTGCCTTAGAGCGGCTTGTTATAAGATTGTGTTATTTTTAATGAGGCTTCTGATTACAGGTAGTTTTTGGTTTAAGAATCTGTGTAATCGACAACTAAATCTGTGTAATCATTTTTTAACAAGGCTGCGGCTTAATTGGGATTTTCTTCGGTTGACAGTATTTTTCTTAAATATATCTTTCTTAGCCGCTTTGTCTAATTTAGAGAAAACTTTAGGTAAAAAGGTTTTTGCCTCAACAGTATTTTTCTCAGTTAAAAAGGCGTGGAATTTTTTAACCGCTTTTTTTATATCCCGTTTTATCCTGACGTTACGCTGGTGCTTTTTTTTGCTTTGACGTAGTGCCTTTAGTGATGTTCGGCGGCGTGGCATATGTTATTCTCCTTTGATATTCAGTTAATATTAAAGTTCAGTGTAATCAACGTAAATATTATTTTGTTTACGAACCATTAATAGCCTAATATACCATAATCAAATAACTCCGTCAATTTAAAAATATCGGGGTTGTGGGATTAGAAAATAATCTAACAACATAGCAATTTTTACCCCGTTAGAGAAAGCCATCGTTACCGCAGACTGTTAGACCCTTCCTTGATAGGTATAGGAAGGTCTATCCCTGTGGGATTAGACTCTTCCTTGAACAGGAGTCAGAAGGTCTATCCTTAAGGATTAGAGAACGAAATTATCTAACGGGGTTTACTTACCAGTAATTAAGACAGCGGTAATGTCAGAAAGTAAATCTATTCTTAGATCGGCTTCGATTATTAGTCTGGTTACATTTTGCTCGCGGGTGTTGGGATTTATACGCGATATAGTAATTGCTGCTTTATTTGGCACAGGTATGATCTCCGAAGCCTTCTTTGTTGCCTTTCGTATTCCTAATCTCCTGCGTGATTTGGTTGGTGAGGGAGCGGCGAATTCGGCATTTGTCCCCGTATTTTGCCAATATTGGGCAAAAGAGGAAAAGAGGGATTTCTGGAATTTGGCAGGCAGTGCCTTTTGGATTATTTTGATAATCCTGGCAGGACTTTCGGTATTCGGGGTTTTGTTTTCCCGTTCTCTGGTTACTCTTATTGCCCCCGGTTTTTTAAAAGACCCTCAAAAATTCTTACTTACCACTCAGCTTACCCGAATACTCTTTCCCTATTTGTTGCTTATCGGTTTAACTGCTTATGCGATGGGGCTTCTGCATACATTTAAATCCTTTGCCGCCCCTGCGTTTAGTCCCTGTCTGCTTAATATCTGTATGATTATCAGTATGCTTGTTGCCTGCCGGTTTATGCCCAATCCGGTTTTTGGCCTGGCATTGGGTGTGCTTTTTGGGGGGATTGTTCAAGTTGGCATTCAGGTTCCCTCTCTTTTAAAGCGGGGATTCCGCCCGCGTTTTTTAAAGATAAATTTTAGGGTTCTTCACCCGGGGATAAAAAAGATTGGCCGCTTGCTGATTCCCCGTATTTTTGGTACTGCCGTACATCAGCTAAATGTCTTAATTGATACGATAATAGCTTCGCTTGCTTTTATCGTTGGCCAGGGTGCAGTAGCCGCAATTTATTATGCCAATCGCATAGTTCAATTTCCCCTGGCGATTTTTGGCATTGCTTTATCTTCGGCCATATTGCCGACACTTTCTATGCAGGCAGCAGCTGGTGATATTGAATCGTTGAAGTTAACCTTGCGTCTTAGTTTACGCACAATATATTTTTTGATGTTGCCGGCCAGCATAGGATTGATTGTTTTAGCTCAACCCTTGATTAAAGTATTGTTTCAGCGAGGTAGTTTTGATTATTATTCCGCTCAGATTACCTCTTGCGCACTTTTCTTTTATGCATTTGGATTGTTATTCTTTGGCGGGATAAAGATTCTTGTTGCCGGCTTTTATGCTTTGCAGGATACGCGTACCCCGGTTGTAATCGCTTCATTAGCTCTGTTGGTTAATCTTATCCTGAATATTATTTTAATGTTTCCCTTAAAGGTAGGGGGCCTGGCTTTGGCCAGTTCTTTATCGGCGGGGTTTAATTTTTTCCTTCTTTATTTAAGCTTAACAAAAAAAGTGGGCAGAATAATTACCGGGGATTTATATATCTATTTTTTAAAGATAGCCGGCGCAGGTTTAGCGATGGCAGGTTTTGTATCGCTTTTCTTTCGAAAGGTATCGTTTTATTTAAACCCGGATTTCAGCCTTGTTCTGGCTATAGTCCTGGGGGTTTTGGTATATTTGGGCCTTTGTTTCTTATTGAGGGTTGGTAAGATAAGTAAATTATTGAATCAATTTAAAACCTCGGGGATTTAATCGATGAGAGGAATCTGCGGATATCCGCGATTACCTATGGAAAAAATTCGCTTAAGCCATATTCCTGATTTACCCGGTGTTTATATATTTAAGGATAAAAAAGGTGATATCCTTTACATCGGTAAGGCGCGGTCACTAAAAAAAAGAGTGAGAAGCTATTTTAATTCCTCCCAATCCTTCAAGATAGGGATAATGGTTTCTAAGATTGCCGGTTTAGAGTACATTGTTACCGGGTCTGAAACGCAGGCGCGGATTCAGGAGGCTAAGTTGATTAAGGAGAATCTGCCTGCCTATAATACGGTTTTTCGTGATGATAAGTCTTTTCCCTTAATTTGTATTGGTAATGGGGATTTTCCTGTTATCTGGATAGCCAGGCGGACAAGCAGGAGGCTGAAGGATTCGGTTTCCCGCTGCTTCGGCCCCTATCCGAATGCCGGTGTTTTACGCGAAGGGTTAAAATCAATCCGCCGCATTTTTGGTTTTCGTTCTTGTTTTAAGATGCCTAAGATAGCCTGTTTGTATTATCGCCTCAGGCTTTGTCCTGCGCCTTGCATTGGAAAGATTGGCGTCAGGAAATACCGGGGGTTTATCAAGAATATCAGTCTGTTTTTAGAGGGAAGACAAGAGTATCTAATTAGCATGTCCGCCGCTAAGATGCGCAAATTGGCGAAGGATAAAAAATTTGAACAGGCGGCTGTAGTCCGGAATCAAATTGAGGCATTGGGCAGTATATCCCCAGAGCAATTTAGCCCCACACTAATTGGTTTAGATAATAAGTTTAATCCCAATTGGTGTGGGGGTTATCACGAGTCTGC
>JAUXFU010000009.1 GCA_030622705.1 Candidatus Omnitrophota bacterium
ATGGCCTGATGAGAGAAAATGATGAAACCAAAGCCAGAAAAGAATTGCAGCCCCTTGGCATAAAACTAAAAACCCTAAACGCGCAAAGGGATTTTTTTCATGCATTAAAGGGTAAGAGTGATCCTGAGGAAAAGCGTAAGGCTTTTCGCCGGGTATTCTATCAAACGCTGGGCCGCGCGGTCAGGCAAAGCAAGGTAGAGTCCTTAATCCAGGGAACAATCGCCGCCGATATTATTGAGACTAAGGCGGGGATTAAGACTCAGCACAACATATTAAAACAAATCGGAATCGATCCTAAAAAGAGGTTTGGTTTTAAGGTTATAGAACCCTTACGCGAACTTTTTAAATACCAGGTAAGAGAGGTGGCCAGGGAGCTGGGGTTCTCAGCCCGGGTTTATAAGCAAATGCCTTTTCCCGGACCGGGCCTGGCAACGCGGGTAATCGGAGAGGTAAGTCCTCAGCGGGTAAAGGTTTTAAGATGTGCCACTGGTATAGTAGAGGAGGAAATAGAGAAGATAAAGCCTTTTCAGGCATTCGCTGTTTTACTAAACGATAAAGCCACAGGAATCAAGAACAAGAAGAGGTCCTACGGAGATATTATAGTAATTAGATCGGTAGAAAGTAAAGATGCGATAACCGCGTCGGTTACCAGGGTTCCCTGGCAGATTTTAGAGAAAATCAGGGATAGGATTAACAAGGAGATTCCTCAGGTGGTAAAGGTTCTTTTTGATATTACGCCTAAGCCGCCCAGTACTATTGAGTATATATAAAAGTATGGAGTAGCAAGAGAACAGATTAGAAAAGCACAACAAAAAATATGAGTAAACCAAAAGATAATTGCGGAGTTGTGGGAATTTATTCAAAGGATAATTGCGTAAACGATATATATTTGGGGATTGATTTTTTACAGCACCGGGGTCAGGAGTATTGCGGGATAGCTACGGTAAATAATAATGAGATTAGTTTAATTACCCATCGGGGCAGGGTAGGTGAAAAGTTCACTGAGCTGGAGCTTCAATCCCTTAACGGGAACTTTGGCATTGGGCATATCAGCTTGAGAGACCGCCAGCCGCTAAGACTGGAGACCAATTTTGGGAGTTTTACGGGCTGTTTTAGCGGTAATATCATAAATGCCGACGAGCTCTTTCTGGATTTAAAAAGAAAGGGACATTCATTCTCCACTACCAGCTATATTGAGCTGATATTGAAGCTTATCGGCGAAGAGAAAAATATTCTTGACGGTATATCCAGAATGAGCGAGAGGGTTATTGGGTCATTTTCTCTTTTGTTGTTAAGCAGCCGGGGAATTTATGCGATACGCGATCCTTATGGGTTCAGGCCTCTTATTTTAGGCGTAGGCAGGGGAGAGTTTATGGTGGCCAGTGAATCGCGCGCCATAGAGAATCTGGATATGGAAATAGAGCGGGATGTAGAAGCTGGCGAGATAATATTGATTGATAAACAAGGATTTCAAACATTAAAGAAACTTCCTGTTCGCCGTTGCGCTTATTGTGCTTTTGAGTGGGCATATATTGCCAGTATAGATTCCAAAATCGACGGTGTATATGTTAAACAAGCAAGGAATAATTTGGGTGAGAAACTGGCTGAGCGGGATAAGAGAGAAGGCGGGATTGAGGCTGATTGCGTAGCGCCGGTTCCTATGTCAGGGATTGGCCATGCCTTAGGCTATCATAAGAACTCAGGAGTACGCTATCAGGATGTCTTTTTATATAATCGTTACGCCGACCGTAGTTATACCCTTGCAACTCAGGAAGCCAGAGACAGGATGGCAAAAAGAAAGCTTTCTGTGATTAGAGAGGCGGTTCAGGGGAAAAGGATTATCCTCTGCGATGATTCTATAGTGCGGGGTACTCAAATCCGCAATAAGGTGCGTGATCTTAAAAGGGCGGGGGCAAAGACGGTTCATGTGCGGGCGGCTTGTCCTCCTCTTATGCATCCGTGTAGTTATGGGATTTCCACCCGGACATATGAGGAATTGATTGCGCGTTGTTATATCAAAAGAGCAGAAGAGATAGATTCTCCGGATAAGTTGAGGCTAGTAGAGGATAGTGTTGCCCGGTCTATTGACGCTGATTCAGTAAGGTATAACAGCCTGGAGGATTTTGTGGCTGCTATTGGTTTACCTAAAGAGAAACTTTGTCTTAAGTGCTGGGATGGCATATCCCCAATTGAAGATAAATGAATAGAGGAAAAGAAAGAAAAGCCGTATTAGCACTTGAGAATGGCTCTATATATAAAGGAAACGCCTGCGGGGCAGAAGGCGAAAACGCCGGCTGGGTTAGTTTTTATACCGGCGTGGTTGGTTATCAAGAGGTAATGACTAGTCCTTCTAATGCGGGCAGGATTGTAGTGATGACGTATCCTCTTATCGGAAACTATGGAGTAGCGAAGAAATTTAAAGAATCCGGCCGGTGTTGGGCCGCAGGCTTAATTATCAAAGAGAAAAGCCGCATAACCAGCAACTGGCAGGCAGAGGGTAATTTTGTTGATTTCTTAAAAGACGAGGGGTTTTTAGTTATAGAGGCCGTGGATACCCGGGCATTGATGGTTGAGCTTCGTCAAAGCGGTGAGCAATGGGGGATAATCTCAACTAAGGACTTCAGCGCCCGGAGTTTAAAAAGAAAGATTAAGCAAGCTAAAGGGATAAGATTAGATCTTATTAAGAAGATTTCCAGTAAAAGAACAGTTAAGTTCTCTAATCAGGGCAAAGCAGTAGCGATTATTGATATAGGCGTTACGGACAGTCTTATTAATCAACTTACCTCTGCCGGCTGCCGGCTAAGTCTTATTCCATATAGAACCTGTGCTGAGGATATATTGGCTTTGTCTCCTGAAGGGTTAATTATTTCTGACGGTCCGGAGATGGATAAGGCAGTTTATGCAGTAGCTGATGTAGTAAAGCAATTACTGGGAAAACTGCCTATATTCGGACTTGGGACGGGTTGTCAGGTTCTTGCTTTAGCTTTTGGCGCTCAGATTAAAAGGATGCATCTGGGACATCACGGTTTGAATTATCCTGTGATAAAGCCGGGTTGTTTAAAAGGAGAGATTACCCGGCAGAATCATAGTTGTGTAATCGATGAGGCTTCATTTAAAGATAAGGATATTCAGGTTACCTGGCGTAACCTGAATGATAAAACCCCGGAAGGCATCCAGAATAAAAAACTAAATGCCTTTGGCTGTCAATTTTATCCTGCCTCCCCGGGTTTAGGTGAGGTTAATCCTGCTCTTGAGGAATTCATGGCTAGGATTAAGGATTAAGATAAAACTTAATCCTTATAACTTATAACTAAAAAATGCCGAAACGAAAAGATATACATAAAGTTTTAGTAATTGGTTCCGGCCCCATTATTATCGGGCAGGCTTGCGAGTTTGACTATTCTGGTTCTCAGGCCTGCAAGGCATTGCGCGAGGAGGGTTATGAGATAGTATTGGCAAATTCAAACCCCGCTACTATTATGACTGATCCCGGCATGGCTGATCAAACCTATATTGAGCCTTTGACCATTGAGATCCTAACCAAGATTATCAAGAAGGAAAGGCCCGATGCTTTACTTCCTACCTTAGGCGGGCAGACTGGTTTGAATCTGGCAACATTTTTGGCCAGGGAAGGGATATTAAAAAGATACGGCGTGGAATCCCTTGGGGCGAATATTGAGGCGATTGCCCGGGCTGAAGACAGGGAGTTGTTTAAGAAGGCAATGCAGGAAATAGGGGTAGATACTCCCAAAAGCGGAATTGCCACTACTGTAAAAGAGGGAATGAAGATAGGCGCTGGGATTGGATTTCCCTTGATTCTCCGTCCGGCTTTTTGCATGGGGGGCGCAGGCAGTTCTATTGCTTACAATAAGGAAGAACTTGAAGTTCATTTAGCCAAGGCAATTGAGGTAAGTCCGGTGGGGCAGGTTTTGGTTGAACAATCCGTATTGGGATGGAAAGAGATAGAGTTTGAGGTGATGAGGGATTGCGTTGATAACGTGATTATGATTACCTCTATGGAGAATGTTGACCCAATGGGGGTTCATACCGGCGATAGCATTGTGGTTGCGCCGGCGCAGAGCCTGACTGCCGAAGAATATACTAATTTCGTCAATCTATCCAGGAAGATTATTCGTAAGGTGGATGTTACCGGAGGAGGAGCGAATATTCAGTTCGCTCAGAATCCCAACAACGGCCATATTGTAATTATCGAGGTTAATCCCCGGTTGTCACGCAGCTCGGCTTTGGCTTCCAAGGCCACCGGTTTTCCCATTGCCCGGGTAGCAACAAAATTGGCAGTAGGTTTGACTCTTCCTGAAGTGCTTAATCAGATAACAGGGAAAACAACCTCGTTTTTTGAGCCTACAGTTGATTATTGTGTATTTAAGATATGTCGCTTCACATTTGAGAAATTTCCTGAGGCAGACTCAGTGCTTAATACCTCGATGAAGGCAGTGGGTGAAGCAATGTCCATTGGAAGGAATTTCCGGGAAGCCCTTCAAAAAGGAATTCGTTCTACAGAAACCTCCCGCTTTGGATTTGGCGCAGATGGCCGGGATATACCCGAACAGCCGCAGATGGATTTAGAGCTAATTAGGCAAAGGATAAAAACTCCGAATGACAAGAGACTTTTTTTTATTCGCTATGGACTAAAGGCAGGATTATCAATAGAGGAGATTCATGAGCTTTGTAGTATAGATTGCTGGTTTCTCGAGAATATGAAACAGCTGGTTGAGATGGAGAAAGAATTATCCCGGTTTAAGCTGAACGCAAGAGGTAAAAGACTGAATATTCCTGCAGCGCTTCTGCTAAAGGCAAAACAGGAAGGGTTCTCTGATATTCAGTTGGCGCATTTATTGAATACTACTGAGAAGAAGGTACGTTCATACAGGAGAAAAAATAAGATTCAAACAACGTTTAAATTAGTAGATACCTGCGCAGGAGAGTTTAAGGCAGCTCAGCCGTATTATTATTCGACTTATGAGACGGTTAATGAATCTATTCCTACCCCCAATAAAAAAGTCCTTATCTTAGGCGGAGGCCCGAATAGGATTGGCCAGGGGATTGAGTTTGATTATTGCTGTTGCCAGGCATCATATGTGTTAAAGGAAGAGGCAATAGAGAGTATTATGGTAAATTGCAACCCTGAGACCGTCTCCACGGATTACGATACCTCGGATAAGCTCTATTTTGAGCCATTGACCGTAGAAGACGTATTAAACATTATTGACTGCGAGAAGCCCTTTGGCGTTATTGTTCAATTTGGCGGTCAGACCCCGCTTAATATCTCTGTTGCCCTGCATAAGGCAGGCGTTAATATATTAGGGACCAGTTCTGATGCGATTGACAGGGCAGAGGACAGGAAGCGGTTCAGGATATTGCTTAAGAAGCTGGGTTTAACTCAGGCAGACAACGGAATTGCCGTTACTTTTAAGCAGGCAAGGAAGATAGCGCATAAGATTGGATACCCGGTTATGGTAAGGCCTTCTTATGTTCTGGGCGGCCGGGCAATGGAGATAATTTATGATGATGAGCAGTTAAATAACTTTATGCTCAAAGCGGTTGAGGCATCCCCTGAGCGCCCAATTCTGGTTGATAAATTCTTAGAAGATGCTATTGAGGTAGACGTGGATGCGGTAGCTGATGGTAAAACCTGTGTCATTGCCGGGATAATGGAGCATATTGAAGAGGCAGGAATTCATTCCGGGGATAGCGCGATGGTTTTACCTCCCTTTAGCTTACCGGATACGATTATAAACAAGATTAAGAGTAATACCTATGCCCTGGCCAAGGAGCTAAAGGTTAAGGGTTTATTGAATATCCAATATGCTATAAGGCAGGGTATTATTTACGTATTGGAGGTTAATCCGCGGGCCTCCCGCACGGTTCCGTTTATATCCAAGGCTATCGGTATCCCCTGGGCAAAGATAGCAACCAGGATAATGCTGGGTAAGACCCTGAAGGAATTGGGGATAACTAAGGAGGTAACGGTTTCCCATATAGCGGTTAAGGAGTCTGTGTTTCCGTTCATCCGATTTCCGGGGGCAGATGCTATCTTAGGCCCTGAGATGAAATCTACCGGCGAGGTGATGGGGATAGATTCTACGTTTGGTTTAGCCTATGCAAAGAGCCAGATTGCCGCGGGGCAGAAACTTCCCTCTAAGGGCAACGTGCTTATCACTGTTAGGGATGTAGATAAAAATAAGGCAGTTTCTATTGCCGCAAAGCTTGTTGATTTAGGGTTTAAGCTGTTTGCCACCAGCGGAACAGCCGGAGTTTTAAAGCAGGGGAACCTGGATGTTGAGATAGTTTCAAAGCTCTATGAGGCCAGGCCGCATATTGTGGATATGATTAAAAGTGGACAGGTACATCTGATTATCAACACCCCGCAGGGAAAGCTTACCAAAAGAGACGAAACGATTATAAGAAGCACGGCTGTGCTTTATGATATTCCCCTCGTAACTACGATTGCCGGAGCGCAAGCTACGGTGAATGCCATTGAGGCGCTCAGCAAGAAGAGTTTATCGGTTAAATCGCTTCAGGAATATCATAAGAGTTGATAATTGTATTTTATCTATACTTATACCTTGACAGCTCTATCAGATTAATATAATATAGGAAAGTTAGGAAGATATTTCTAAATGCTAACATTTTTGTCAACAGGTTTTAAGCGGGGTTGAGGATTTAAGCCCTGCCAAATTTAAAAGCAAAATGGCGTTTAAAGGAACACATGATGTTAAGTCCCGCGGCTCCAGAGTTTGGCAGCAGAGGGTAAAGGTTTCGCCTGATCAAAAGGTGCTTGCCGGAGCCTTGCTGGTACAAAATACCAAGAGCTTAAGACCAGGAGAGAATACCTATCAGCGCAAGAGCAATATCCACGCGGGCATAAGCGGGATTATTGAGATTAAAGACAGGTATATAAGCATAAAATCAAAGCAAAAGAGCGCTAAATCTTAAGAATCAATAGAAAATCAAGCGGGATTCTATTTAACGGAATAACCCCCTGCAAAAGAGATAACTTGCAGGGGTTTTTGTTTAAGGTAAAATAATCCAAGGCGATGCGCAGATGTTTGGATTAAGAATTAAGGAGATAGATTATGGCTGAATTCAAGATGGAAGTGACTATTCGCAAGGTTGCAAATAACCCCAATATGTTCGAATTTACGATTTCTACTCCGATGTTAAGGTCGCAATTTCGCCTTCCCAGGACAATGGTCAATAAGTTAAGAATCCTAATTGAGCGGGCTCTTGTAAATAAATAATGTTAAGCCTAATTTTAATTTCTGCAGCTGGTATATTGATTGGTTTGTTTCTATGTTTTAATTCTGGTTTAGCTATCGAGATACAAAGGAGATTCTACGAGAGGATAAACTGGAGGATTGAGCCCATCTCTATGCAGAAAGAAATCCAAAACACCAGGATTATGGGGTTATTTTTGATTACTGCGACTTTATCGATAATTATCTATGCTATTATTAAAGGCTGCTTAATTGAATAAAGGGTGTTTTAAAGATTTAAAACTGTGTTTTCCTATTCCTCCGACCTGGTGCCGAGGGAGGGGGGAGTTGATTTAAGGGAATTTTTGTTTATTTGTATTTGTGTGTTTTTGATTGTGTTCTTTTGCGTAACTTTATAGTTGTAATAGGGTTACGTTTTTTTATTTGGTTCTATCTGGTTAGATGAGATTTGGATATTTTGAATTGAATATGGCACAAATTTGGCATAAGCTCAAAAGCGAACCGAAGGGGAAAATCCACAATTGAAGGAAAAGCTTCAGCTATACATTTTATAATTCTAGCAGCTTTCAGTAACGTAACACTTTATAGGTTAAATAATTAAAGAAAGCGATTACAGAAGATATAAAAATTACCTTGACAATACAAGTTATATCTTGTATACTTTAAATGGAAGAAGATAGGCTTTCAGGTGTATATTATTTTGTAGATAAAGATAGGAATAAACCGGTTAAGGAATTTATCGGTTCTTTAACCATAAAAGAACAAACAAAAGTATACGCCTATATTCGCGAATTAAAAAGGCAAGGAAATAACCTACACAGGCCAACGGCAGATTATTTAAGAGACGGTATTTATGAACTGCGGCCAAAGAAAAATAGAATATTCTATTTCTTTTACTTGCGAGACAGCGCAGTATTGGTTCATGCAATAAAGAAGAAAACAGAGAAAATTCCGGAGAACGATTTGAGATTATGCATAAAAAGAAAGATTGAAACGGAATCTGAAGGCAAACATATAGAAAAAATGGAATTGCGAGGTGATTTAAATGAAGAAAGTTAGATTAGAAAGTGTTGATATCGATCTAAAAGAGAAGTTAAAGAATAAAGAATTCAAACGGCTCTATGAAGTTGAATGCGCTAAAGTTGCATTGGCCCAGAAGATAGCTGAGTTGAGGCAAGATAAACACCTAAAACAAGTTGATCTTGCGAGAAAATTAGGGGTTTCTCAACAGTTTATTTCCCAAATTGAGACTGGAGACGAAAGGAATCTAACTATAGAGACTTTAATAAAAATAGCCAGATCTTTGGGGAGGGGAATTGATATTTCTTTTCCTAAGCCTTCCGGTAGGCGTTCATCTTGTTTAAAAGTAACATAATTTGCTTGAAAGGAGCAGTTGATAGATTAGAATTTTAGTGGCACAAATTTGGCACAAACGAGAAACAGCCGTTGTAACTATCGCAGTTGCAACGGCTTTAAATTTATGGTGCCGAGGGAGGGACTCGAACCCTCACGACCTTGCGGTCACCGGTTTTTGAGACCGGATCGTCTACCAATTCCGACACCTCGGCGAAGCTGGTAGGCCTTTGGCGGGCCTAAGATTGCGGAAAGAATAATTCCTTCCTTAAGTTTATCCGGCGAGCGAAAAGGTAGTTTTTGTTTGGCTTCCTCTGTTTGTTTGGGTAAAGGTTCAACTTTTGCCGGTTTAAGTCCTATTGGTTCTAATTTCGGTTTTTTGATTTCTCTGCTCGCGATAACCGGCTCTTTTGGCATTTGTTCAGGTTTAGGTTGAGCAGGGATTTCTTCAGCTACGGGAAATCCTAAGGTTTCAAAAAGGTTATTGGACTTTTCTCCCGGAGTTTCTTGCTGTTGTTCGTATTGTTTCTGTAGACTCTCAAAAAATCTTTTCAGCAAAATTATAGATATAATAAATATAAGTAAACGCCACATTACTTTTTCTTGTCCTCCGGGGGTTTTCCGATATTCTCACGCATTAATGTATCCGCCTGAACATTGCGAATATTATAGTAATCCATTACCCCTAATTTCCCCTCACGGAACGCGTGGGAGATTGCTTTAGGAATTTCTGCTTCAGCCTCAATGACTCTTGCCTGCATTTCCTGTGCCTTTGCCTTCATTTCCTGCTCTAGGGCTACTGCCATTGCCCGTCGGGTTTCTGCGCGCGCCTGAGCTACTTTTAGGTCTGCCTCTGCCTGGCTTGTTTGAAGAGCTGCCCCTACGTTTTTACCTACGTCTACATCGGCGATGTCAATAGAGAGAATCTCAAACGCGGTTCCTGCATCCAGGCCCTTGGAAAGCACATTCTTGGAAATTATATCCGGATTTTCCAGGACATGTTTATAGGTTGTAGATGAGCCGATGGTGGTAACGATGCCTTCGCCAACCCGGGCAATAATTGTTTCCTCGGTTGCTCCACCCACCAGGCGCTCTAAGTTTGCCCGTACAGTAACGCGCGCCCTTGCCTTTAGCTCTATTCCATCCTTTGCCACTGCGGCTAAAACTCCCTGTTTTGGCGCGTCGATTACCCTGGGATTAACCGAGGTCTTTACTGCGTCCAGGACATCCCTGCCGGCTAAGTCAATTGCGCAGGCGCGTTCAAACTTTAGATTCAGGTTTGCCTTATCTGCCGAGATTAACGCCTTTACTACGCGGATGACATCCCCGCCGGCAAGATAATGTGCCTCCAGCCGGTCGGTAATCACTACAAGGCCGGCTTTATGCAGCATTATCATTGAGTTAATTATTATATGCGGGTCAACCTTTCTTAAACGCATGCCTACCAGGTTGAATATGCCGATGCGTACGCCGGCCGCAATTGCCGCAATCCATAAGCGAATTGGAATAAGGTAAACAAACAGGAATATAAAGGCGATGATAAATAGAACTATTAACACTAAAAACGGCATTTTATCCTCCTTATTATTTTAATAGGACGTCACGAAAGTGCCGTCCTATCTTAATTCTTTTACGATAATTCTATTGCCTTCTATTTTTACTACTTTAATCTCCTTATCCTTGTCAATAAATTCACCCTCGGTAATCACGTCTTGTGTGTTTTCTTCAATCACTGCCCGGCCGGTGGGCCTTAATGGGCTAAGGCTTCTGCCGGTTTTTCCTAAATAGGATTCTTGTGATGCGGCTGATTGGAATCCCTCTTTTCTTGTCTCAGCAGAACTTAAGACCAGCCTTTTCCATAGCCCTGTATGCGGTAGAAGCTTCCAGGATAGAATTAATCCGGCAAAGGTGATAATAATAGCAAAGCTCATTGTGTAAAATGCCTGGGTTAATTGTGTCGCGGGCGCAGAAAGAGGGTGTTTAACCAAGCTTAAAAATATACCGGTAAGGATGAGAATAATCCCTGAGATTCCGGCAATACCAAAGCCGGGGATAACAAAGATTTCTAAAAGCAGCAGCAGGACTCCCAACAAGAAGATAGTTAATTCAGGCCAGCTGGCCAGGCCTACTAAGTAATGCCCCCAGAAGAATACGATCAGGCATGACAAACCCAGAGTTCCTGATATCCCCCAGCCGGGGATCCTTAATTCAAATAAGATACCCAAAAAACCAAGGGTTAAAAGTAAGGGGCTGATTAAAGGGTGGGTAAGGAAACGCACCAAAACCTCTGACCATGTGGCGCTGGTTTGGGTGATTTCTTTCTCGCTTAAGGCCAAATAATTAATCACTGCCCGGCGGCTATCCAGAATTTCTTCGGCCAGCCCAAGTTCCTTTGCCTCGTTTGCCGTAAGATTGAGCAATTTCCCTTTTGCGCTAATGGTTTTGATAATTTGGATATCCTTTTTTTTGTACTGCTGTTCTATTTCTTCCAATTCCCCGGCAGTCAAAATGTTAACCTCGTCTTTTAACCTTACCTGTTTTATCTCAAAGTCCTTATCCACCATGCCTAAGGCTAAATTTGCCGGATGATTATTCTGTTCAGCCAGGGCCTTGAATTTTGCCCTAATTGCGGATACGGTCTTTTCGTCAGTAAGTTCATCCTTATTCATGAAGCTCATTGCCCGGGGTTCAGCTGAGCCGATGCTTGAGCCGGGAGACATAATGATTTTTTCGCAGGCAAGACTGATTAAAGCGCCGGCTGACCAGGCATGGTCATCGATAAAGGCAACGGTTTGAATTGGCTTTATTTCTTCAAGAGAATCGCATATTTCCACTGCCGCGTCCACCCGGCCGCCGAAGGTATCAATTTCAAGGATTATCGCGCTGGCTTGGTTATCCTCTGCTTCAATAAGTGAGCGTTTGATAAAACCCGATAGGCCTAAGTCAATTGCTCCTTTTACCGGAATGATATAGACTTTGTTCGGGTTTCTTGTTAAAACTGGCGTATCCAGCTTGCTAAGAGGGCTACTTATGCGCTGAACCGGTTCTTCGCTTTGAGAGAAACCCAGAGTATAAATACAAGAGAGGATTAATAAAAAGAAGATAATCTTTCGCATATCGAGTTTAATATATCACCTTAACACTTGCTTGTCAATGCTACCGACTGCGCATGTCAAGCCAAAATAGAAATGTCGTATTGTTACCAAAATAGAAATGTCGTATTTTTGGTTTTTTAAAGAGCGCCTACTAAAGCTTCTTCTTTTTCTCTAGTGTTAAGCAAACCGAAT
>JAUXFU010000017.1 GCA_030622705.1 Candidatus Omnitrophota bacterium
ATCAATTGTATTAGTTTTTGCTACAAAACCCGCCAGAAGACAACGGTCGCAAATAATATTGATCAAACGAGGCGTTCCGGCGGAAAAATTATATATAACATCCTGCGTCTCCCCGGTAAAATGAATTCTTTCGAGGCCGGAGCCTACAGTTGCCAGGCGATAGCCTATGTAATCCTTAAGTTCCGCCCTTGCTAAAGGTTTAATATGATACCGAACTACGATTCTTTGCTGCAGTTGAATTAAACTCTCCAAATTAAGTTTAAATTTCAGCTCAGGCTGACCAACCAGGATAATCTGCAGCAACTTATCCTTATCCGTTTCCAAATTAGAAAGCAGGCGGATTTCCTCCAGCTGACTGGGCTTTAAATTTTGCGCCTCATCAATAATCAAAACAGCATTATTTCCCTGCGCCGTCAGCTCTAAGAGGAATTGATTTAACTGCGTAACAAGGGATAATTTCGTTTTTTTGCTTGTACGAATACCAAAATCAGCAACAATCGCTTCCAGCAATTCCTTGGTTGAGAAGTTAGGATTAATAATAAGGGCGGTTCTTATATTCTTTTGCCGCGACTGATTCAGAAAAACACGACACAGAGTAGTCTTGCCCGCGCCGATTTCTCCGCTAATAACCACAATTCCCTTTCGCTCGTTAACCCCGTATACAAAATGAGAGAGTGCCTCCCGATGTGAAGAACTCAAGAAAAAAAAGGCAGGATCGCTGGTTATATTAAAGGGTTTTTCTTTAAAACCATAAAATTCGCAATACATAACTCTATTAGTATAACACAAATTCTTGACAAGGCAATTATTCTATGTTAGGATAAAAAAGTTATAAACGATTACACAGATTTAGTTTCCGATTACACAGACATGACAGAAGAAAAAAGAGTATCTCAGCGGGTAAAGGTTAAATTTCCGATACGGTATCAGATAAGAAGAGGCGGATTCTTCGCCTCAGCTTTAACCGAAAATCTAAGCCTTTCCGGCACGCGCCTGAACGCGGATAGGTTTTTCCCTATGGGGCTCAATCTCAATCTTGAACTGAATATTTTATCAAATATAATTAATCCGGTAGGAAGAGTAGCCTGGTCGCAGCCTCTGACACATTCCAATCGATATCAAATGGGAATCGAATTTATCGAGCTTAATCCCAAAGATAAAAATTATCTTTCTGATTATATCAATATGCGTATTGTCAAACCTGACTCAACGGAGGAATAAATGACTGGTAAAAAGACAGAGGAGCAGACTAATTGCCCTGGATGTGGAAAACAAATCACAAAAATCAAACGCTATTATCGCAACGAAAAATACTATTGCGATAAAAAATGCTGGAGAAAAAGCATAGCCCCCAAAGAAGCTGATCAAAAAACCTAAATATGTATATCAATCCATTAACTAAAACAGACAGAAGATGTAATCCCCGCATAAAACAGCAGATTCCTTTAAAAATAAGATTAGACGATTATGATTTAGTCGGACATACTCATGACATAAGCTGCCTGGGGACCTACTGTACAATAAATAAATATATAGCGCCCTTTTCAATAGTTTCCATCATCCTGCTTTTACCTCTAACACAAAACAATAAAAAGACTATTTGTAATGTCCAGTGTCAGGGAGTAGTAGTTAGAACCGAAACGGATCCGGCAAACAGCAAACAATACAATACCGCTATTTATTTCAATAGGTTAAAGCAGTCTGAAAGGCTCAAATTATTACGATATGTCCAGCAGTATCTATGAATATAAACCCCGAAAGTAATGCCCCAAGCCCTTGCCCCCGCGCGTAAAAACAGGATGAAACTATTCGTTGGATTTATCTTTGCCAAACAAGACAGCTACCTCAAGGCCAAACATATCTTAGAAAGAAAATTTGGGCAAGTCGATTTCGAGAGTCAAAATATTCCATTCAATCATACCCGATATTACGAAAAGGAATTTGGAATTAATCTTCAACGTAAATTCCTAAGCTCAAAAAAATTAATCAAGGCAGAAACCTTAGCGCGGATTAAAATTATTACCAATAGAGCAGAAAAAACGCTTAGCCGTCACGGCAAACGCCAAATTAATATAGATCCGGGTATTTTAAATCTGAGCAAAGTAATACTTGCTACCACCAAGGATTACAGTCACCGTATTCCTCTTACCGCAGGAATCTACGCGGAGGCAACGCTTTGCTTCCAAAACAGGAATTTTCATCCCTGGCCATGGACTTATCCGGATTACAAAACCCCGGAATATATCCAAATATTTAACACTATCCGGGAAATATACTTTAAACAAATCAAAAACTAAAATCAGTACTAAGTTGTAAGGATTAAGGCTTAAGTAAAAAAACTCTCTAACCACAGGAATCACAGAGTGTAAAATAAGAGAACACAGAGAAATACATACGTTATAACTGCCATGTATCCTTCATATTTAGAATATTACAACAATGGAGAGTTAGAGAAAAGAACCCAAGAAGCGTTCCGCCTGCTTGAGGCTTGTTGTCTTTGCCCGCGTAAATGCGGGGTAAATCGAATCAAAGATGAAAAGGGCTTTTGCATGACAGGATCTCTGGCTCGTGTTTACAGCTATATGCCGCATTTTGGAGAAGAACCACCTATCTCTGGCCGTTGCGGTTCAGGCACAATTTTTTTCTCCGGCTGCAATATGGCTTGCGTTTACTGTCAAAACTATAAATTCAGCCAGTTGGATGCGGGTAGAGAGGTAGAACCTGAAGAATTAGCGCAATTTATGCTACAGCTGCAAGAATTAGGCTGCCATAATATAAATCTGGTAACCCCCACGCATATCTTACCTCAAATCCTGAAAGCCCTAACCCTGGCAATAACCAAAGGCCTAAGATTGCCCCTGGTGTATAATACAAGCGGTTATGAGCTGCCCGAAATAATCAAACTTTTAAATGGCATAGTTGATATCTTTCTTGCTGATATGCGCTATGCCGATAAAGAAGTATCTTTAAGATATTCAAATGCCCCTGATTACCCCGAATATAATCAAGCTGCGATTAAACAGATGCATCAGCAGGCCAAAAATGATGAATTTGATAAGCAGGGCTTAATAAAGAAGGGGCTGGTTATCCGTCATCTGGTTCTACCGAATAATATTGCCGGAACAACCGAAATTATCCGCTTTATTGCCCGGGAAATTTCTCCCCAGACCCATATCAGCCTAATGAGTCAATATTTACCCTGTTATAAGGCAGAAGGGATCCTTAAGCTTTCCCGGCGTATATCAACGGCTGAATACGCCCAGGCGCAGGCAACAATGCTCAATTCCGGGCTCTCTAACGGATGGCTACAGGAATCAGGCGGGCTGGCAAAGCTTGCAGGAACAAACATAAAGCCTGTTTAGAGAGACGCGGATTACCGCGGATGTTCGGGGGGACGTTCCCTAAGGGGACGCCCTGACCTGTTGTAACTATTTAAATTTCAGTCAGTTCCAAAAGTGCCTTGAAGAAATTGCCTCTGTGCGAAAAAACTGTTAGATTCATTCTATATGCTATTGTATACTCATAATATGCAAATACAGATCAAACGTAGCGCTGCCGTAAGATTAACCGGTTTGTTTATAATTATTTGTATAAGTCTAACCGGTTGCGCGAATTTAGGCAAAAAGACATCCAGCATGCGCAACTTGATTAAATTAGGACAAGACGCAAAAGCAAAAGAGAAAACACTGCAACAAGAAACATTGAATTTCCAAAGAGTAAAAACGCAGATTATCAACAACAAAATAACTGAAGGGATCTCCCGGGATACTGCCCTTAAAAGATTCGGAGAGCCCATTTTAATCTTCCCCGAAACAGAAGGCGAAAGATGGATATATAAACCCAGCCAGGCCGGCTGGGTTGGTGGAGAAAAAATATACCTATTTTTTAATATAAACGGCGATTTACTCAGTTGGAAATGCGTTAACCTGAATTGCCGGTCAATCAGTCAACCCCATTAGAAGACTTCGTTCTCTAACGGGGTAAAATAGAGTAATCCAGGCACATGAAAATAAGAATCTTTTATCACCATACTGACTGCGGAGGAGTAGTTTATTATGCCAATTACCTAAAATTCCTGGAGGAGGCGCGTACGGAATTCTTAGAACAAAAAGGCATCTTAATCAGGCAACTATTAAAACACAACACGCAATTTATAGTTTATCGGCAGGAAATAGATTATAAATCACCTGCTTTCTATGCGGATACTCTTCAGGTAGACGCACAGCTTGTTAAAATTTCCGCCGCCAAACTTGAATTTGAATACGAGATAAAAAATCAGGATGGCCTAATCATCTGCGCCGCAAAGACGGTTATGGCCTACGTAGGCACTGACTTTAAACCAATACCCATCCCGGAGCAAATCAGGCAAAAATTAACACACAAGGAATAAGGGGTTATTTTAACCACAGAGACGCAGAGACACAAAGAAAAAAGGCTTAAAAGATGAAACCACAAGATTTCACAGATTGTCACAAAATCAAAAAACTTATATAACCACGAATTAACACCAATGAACACTAATGGGTTTAATTTTAAAGACTTTTTAATAATTCGTGTTCATTCGTGGTTACAATGGGTTTTGGGGATTAAATCAGCATGAGAGGAAAAAAGCTGCGCCGTTCAATGGATAATCCGGATTCGATGCTTTTATATGGAAAGAATTCTGTCCTCGAAAGACTAAGAACGAATCCCGAAAGCATAAGAGAGATATTTTTACACGAGGACTTTAACACGCCAAGCATAGAGAGATTAATAAAAAGAAATAAAATTTCCGCGGACTACCTATCTTTTCCTAAATTAGCCGGGATTAAACGAGCCGAAAACCTTCAGGGAATTATTGCCAGAGTAGATAAGTTTAAATATAGCTCATTCGAAGAACTGCTGACTCAACCTAAAAACAAGCGCCTGACGCCTATATTCTTAGACAAGATATTTGACCCTCAGAACTTAGGGGCTATTATCCGCACCGCGGCCTGTTTTGGCAAATTCACAATTGTTATCCCTCGATTTAGGGCTTGCGAGATTACAGAAGCAGTTTTGCACATAGCCTCAGGAAGTGAGAATCACATCCGCATCTCAATGGTATCCAATCTGACTAATGCCATAATTGCGGCAAAAAAATCCGGCTATTGGATTATGGGTACCTTTGCAGCCGGAGACGCCAAGGATATAAATAAAATCTCCCTGCCGTTTCCTCTGGGGCTTGTATTAGGCTCCGAAGGAGAGGGGATTCATTATGGAGTACAAAAACAGCTTGATATAAAAGCCCGTATTCCTATGAAGGCAGATAAGCTTTCGTTTAATGTGGCTATGGCCTGCGCTATTTTTTGCTATGAGATATCAAAACAAAAAACAACACCCGTATGAAACGCAAAAAGCAAGAATCAAATATTAAAAATACCCTGAATTTTATTGCTGAAGCAGGAATGCTTAAGCGGGTCATGCGTTCCGGTTGGTCGGTCCTGGGAATAGAAAATGCGGAATCCGTCGCGGAACATAGTTTCAGATGCGCGGTGATAGGATTTATGTTAGCTCATATGGAGAAGGTTTCGCCCTATAAAGTACTGCTGATGGCACTGTTTAATGACATACATGAGGCGCGTATCACTGACTTACACAAAATGGCTCAACGCTATATAGACGGCCAAATTACGGAAGATAAATCTTTTTATGAACAAATTAATTATTTGCCAAAGAATACAAAAAATGAACTATCAGATATGCGCGCGGAGTATAAAAAACAAAAAACCCCGGAAAGTATCATCGCCCGTGACGCTGACATTCTGGAATGCTTGATTCAAGCAAAGGAATACTTTGAATACGGATTCTCAGAGGCGGTTAAATTTACAAAAATAGCTCCGAGCTTTCTTAAAACAAAAAGCGCACGTAAACTATGGCAACTGGCAAAAAAAACAAATCTCAACGACTGGTGGATTAAATTAAGCGAATTCAAACGTTAACCCAGCCTAAAGACAAACTGGATTGTTTTTTAGTTCTTTGAATAAAAACTAAAAACCTGGTTTTTTTGAAACCACGAATGGACACGAATACACACGAATTCTTAAAAGTTTTGAAAATTAAACCCATTCGTGTTAATTAGTGTTAATTCGTGGTTTCAAATTAAAGAGCAAATTCTATATGCAAATTTACGACATTGCCGTAGCCGGCGCGGGGCCGGCAGGTACTATGGCCGCGATTCATGCCGCTGAGTCTGGAAGAAATGTAGTTCTGCTTGAAAGAAACAACTCAATTGGTGAAAAAATCCTCCTCACCGGTAAAGGCAGATGCAATATTACTAATATTGCATCCATGGATACATTTGTCGAGAAATTCTCAAACCAGGGTGCCTTTCTAAGGTCGGCATTCTTTGCGTTTTCCAACCAAAATCTGATAGATTTCTTTGAGGCTAAAGGGCTTAAACTAAAGACGGAAAGGCAGGGCCGTGTTTTTCCTGTTACAGATAGCGCGCGCTCTGTCGTAAAAATATTAAAAAGATACCTGCAGGAAAATAAGGTTCCAATACTCTACAATATGCGTTTAGTGAATATAAAAAGGCGTAGTGATTGTTTTCAATTGGATGTTAAGGGAAAAGATAAGATTAATGCGAAAAAAGTTATACTGGCCACAGGTGGAGCCTCCTACAAGATAACCGGTTCAACCGGAGAGGGTTTTCGCATAGCTCAAAAATTAGGCCATACAATCGTTGCGCTAAAACCCGCGCTTGTTCCTTTAAGAGCTAAGGAATTATGGGCAAGGCAATTGAAGGGACTTTCATTAAAAAATATACGTATTATCTTCCAACACGGCACAAAGAGAATAGTTTCTGACATAGGAGAACTTATGTTTACGCATTTTGGAGTCTCAGGGCCGTTAATCTTGGACTTTAGCGGCAGGATTATCTCCATCCTCAGAGAAACTAAGCAGGTTCGCCTTTTTATCGATCTTAAACCAGGCCTGGAGCCCGAACAACTCGAAAACAGATTATTGAATGAATTCAAGGCAAAAGGAAATATCCAGTTAAATAACGAAATGAAAGATTTCCTACCGCGCAGATTAATTCCTGTTTTTATAAACCTCTTAAGCTTAGAGCCTAAGCGAAAAGTAAGCCAGGTTACCAAAAAACAGCGTCGCTCGATTATAGAGCTGCTAAAGGCGGTGCCCTTAACCATTACCGGCGCTTTACCTATCGAAGAAGCAATGGTTACCAATGGCGGAATTTCATCCAAAGAAATAAACCCCCGAACAATGGAATCAAAAATTGTACCCGGACTATATTTTGCGGGTGAGATTATTGATGGCTGCGCCTCAAGCGGAGGATATAATCTACAACAGGCTTTTTCCACCGGCTTCCTGGCAGGGAGACAAACGGCATATGCGTAGAATAATCTTAGCCTCAAGCTCAAAACCAAGACAAAAGTTACTGAAACAGACTGGGCTTAAATTTCGCGTAACCAAATCCTGCATAAAAGAGGATAGAACACTAAAAGGAAGCTGTAGTGCTTTAGTAATCAATAACGCTTTAAGAAAGGCCGAGGACGCGGCTAAAAGGCTTAGCTCAGGAATTATAATTGCGGCAGATACAGTAGTATTATTCAGAAAGAAGATTATCGGCAAACCAAAAGACATCAAAGACGCCTTTAGAACCCTGAAATTACTTTCACAACAGCCCCAATGGGTCTATACCGGCCTGGCAGTCTTTGATATTGATAATAATAAGCTGTTTACCGGATTTGATAAAACAAAGATTTATATGCACCGTTTGAATAACAAACAGATAGGCGAATACTTCAAAAGGGTTTCTCCGTTAAACAAAGCAGGCAGCTTCGATATACAGGGATTAGGAGCTATTTTTATCAAGCGCATCGAGGGTTGTTTTTATAATGTTGTCGGTCTGCCCCTGGCTAAACTGTTCATAATCCTAAAAAAAGCGGGAATTGATATATTTCATGATAAACATTTGTAATCTTTCCAAAAACTACGGCAAGAAAACCTTATTCGAGAATATCTCCTTAAGCATAAACAGGGAAGAGAAGATAGGCCTTCTTGGTCCAAATGGCACAGGCAAAAGCACCCTTTTCTCGATAATATTAGAAGAAACAGAACCCTCTGCCGGCTCTATCCTTATTAATAAAAATATCCGCATTGGATACCTCCCGCAAGAAACAGGCTTTAATTCAGAACAAACCGTTTTACGCGAATTAACAGAAGGCGATAAAGAGATTGTCTGCCTTAAAAAAGAGAAGGAGAAACTTGAAGACAAAAATATGGCAGGCTCAAACCGCTATGGCGACGTCTTGGACAGACTCCAGGCGCTTGGATACTTTGAACTGGAGCATAAGGCAAAAAGGATTCTTACCGGCCTTAAATTCAAAGAAAATGATTTTAACCGGCCGATAAAAGAATTAAGCGGCGGCTGGCAGATGAGAACCCTGTTAGCAAAACTACTCACTTGCCATTACGACATCCTGTTGCTTGACGAACCTACCAACTATCTTGATTTAAATGCCGCGCTCTGGTTTAAGGATTTCCTGGCTGGCTTTAAAAATACCTTTATTATAATTTCGCATGACAAAACCTTCCTAAACGAAACGACAAACTACACCCTGATTCTTGAAAAGGGTTCAATCTTTAAGGTGCGGGGCAATTATGAACATTACGAGAGAATAAAAGAAGAAAAGCAGAAATTCCTCACAAAACAGTTCAAAGAACAGGAGAAAAAACGCCAGCAGCTAGAAAGGTTCGTTGCGCGTTTTCACGGACAGCCGAACAAGGCATCACAGGTTCGTGCCAAAAAAACGGCCTTAAATAGAATGGAAGAAATTATTCCTTTGTCAAACCCGCGCGCAAGCATCAGAGATTTTCATTTTCCGGAAACAAAACGAAGCGGCCATAGAATAATGGCTCTTGAAGGAGTATCTAAATCCTACGGAGAAATACAGGTTTATCATGACCTGGATTTTGAGTTATACAGGCAAGAAAAAGCTGTTCTGACTGGTGAAAACGGAGCAGGAAAATCCACGCTGCTTAAAATCATGGCCGGATTAATTGACATCGACACAGGCTCACGAAATCTCGGGCACAAGGTTGAAATTGGCTACTTCTCCCAGACGCGCCTGGATGTGCTCAATCCGGATAACACGGTACTGCAAGAGGCATATTCAGCTGCACCCGGATTTATGTCTGAATCCGTAATACGAACCGTGCTCGGCGCATTTCTGTTTACCGGCGATGACGCAGATAAATACGTCAAGGTTCTTTCAGGAGGAGAAAAAAGCCGGCTTATCCTGGCAAAACTTTTAATTAACCCGCCGAATGTACTTGTCCTTGATGAACCAACCACACACCTTGATATTGATGCCGTAGATGCCCTAATCCGGGCATTAGACCAATTCACAGGCGCAATTGTTTTTATCAGCCATGATATTCATTTTGTCCAGTCTGTTGCCAACATTGTGTTTGAGGTAAGAAAGGGGAAGGTAAAAAAAATTCATGGGAATTTTGATTATTATCTGGAAAGAAAGGCTAAAGGCGAAATTCAACCGGATGAACTACCGCTAAAAAGAAAAACCGTCCAAACCGCTGAGAACATAAAACAGGAAAGGCTACGGCTAAAACAGGAAGAAAAACTGCGTAAGGAGCATCAACGAAAAGAGCAAAAACAAAAACAAAAGGAGAAACGAAAAGTTCATAACAAAAAAATCAGAAAAGAAATGAAACTGCTCAAGAAGGAAAAAGGAAAACTCTATCTTGAAAGCTATGCCAAAAATCGCGTCTTATCCGGACCGCACATACGTCTTCGAGACGAAAAATCAATAAATGAATGTAAACTGCGGATTGAAGAAATAAAAAATCTAATTGCTCAAATTGATAAAGAAATGAAGGAGCTGGAGTCGACGCTATTATAAAACAAGGATATTGGGTAATTAGGATATTAGGATTTGGTTATTGGGGAATTAGGATATTAGGGGAAAAAAGGTATTATTTATAAATAGCATTGCCTAATCCCCCGATCTCCTAATCTCCAAATCCCAATCTCCTAATAACCTGATCCCCCTAATTACTGAGTTAG
>JAUXFU010000142.1 GCA_030622705.1 Candidatus Omnitrophota bacterium
GGATTGCTAAAATCAGAGGAATAATCATTGCCAGATATATTCCTAAGATATTAGGGGTGATAAAGGGAAAATATACCCTTTGGCATTGGATGTAATCCAAGGTAAAGGCAGAGGTGGTGTTATTTCCGGCTAAGTAATCCGATATATGCCGGAAGCCAAGGAAATATTGATAGATTGCCATAAGGCTGATAATGAAGCCGGCGAGGATTATTGTTTTGATTACCCGGACTCTATCTTTGTGATTTAAACAGAGCGCAACCAAAAAAATTAATATGCCGCTTATATATTTATATAGCTGTTTTAAACAGGCTATCTTATCGGCAGAGAACATTGTTGAAATAAATAATGCCAGAAGGAATAAGAGAAGTGGGAATTTTAAGGCCTTAATTTTGTTAAGAGGCAAGCCTTTTTGAATGAGCCAGATAATCAGAAATCCCAGGAGAATAGAAGAATAAACATAATTCAGATGAGGAAAGGCAAGAGATGAGATAAACGGCCGGATAAAGATTAGGATTAGCAGGATAGGTAGCATTATGCTATAATTCTATTCTAAAATACAGGAGGCGTCAAACATATAATTTACTATGCAGACAGTTAAGTTGGTTAGTATTATTATCGTAACCTGCGGGGTTAAGAATTATCTTAGGTCTTGTTTGGATTCAATAAGGCAGCAGACTTATAAGAGTCTCGAAATTATTGTAATTGATAATTCGCTTAATCAGGATTTTGGGCGGGAGATAATCAAAAGCTATCCGGAAACTATGTTACATTCGGAATCAGGGAATTTATTTTATGCCGGGGCGCTTAATAAGGGGATAGATTTAAGCAAGGGTGAGTTTATTCTCTGCCTCAATGATGATATAATCCTGGATAAGCGGTTTATTCAGCAGGCCCTGCGCGGATTCCAGCGGGCCTCTTTAATAGGGATGGTTAGCGGAAAGATTTTGCGTTTAGATAAGGCAACTATCGACAGCACAGGATTATTTTTGACTCCTTGGCGCACAGCTAAAGAAAGAGGTTATGGTAGTAAAGATAGGGCTCAATTTGATTGCCCGGGGTATATTTTTGGGGTAAGCGGCGCGGCAGCATTTTACCGCCGGGAAATGCTGGAGAATATAAAGATTGGCTCTGATTATTTCGATTCCGATTTCCGTATATTTTACGAGGATTTAGATATTGCCTGGAGAGGGAATTTATTCGCGTGGAGGGCATATTATATTCCCGCAGCGGTTGCTTATCATATCAGGGGAGGTACAGTTAGGCGGGGTTTGGGGATTAACCGTCCCTTGGCCCGAAGATATCTTGACCCTGAACTGCATCTGGATTTAATAAAAAACCGGTATCTTAGCATAGCTAAAAATGAATCTGTGCTTAGTTTTTTGATACATTTGCCGTTTATTTTTTTATATGATCTTTTAATCTTGGGTTATGTTTTATTTTTCAGACCATTTCTCTTGATAAGATTACCTTTAAATTTAAAATATTTAAAATCGGCCTTAAACAAAAGAAGAATAATTAAAAACAAAAGGAGCAAGCAATGTCAAAGCGGATACTTATTACCGGCGGAGCAGGGTTTATCGGTTCAACAGCAGCAGAATACCTGATTTCAAAGGGATACGAGGTAGTTGTTTTCGATTCCTTTATAAGGCGTGGTGTTGAATATAATATCTCCCGGCTTAAAGGGATTAAGATAATTCGCGGAGATGTGCGGTTTGATTATGATTTGGAAAAAGCAGGTCCTGTTGACGGGATTATTCATACAGCGGCAAATCCGGGGATCAAATGGAGTATGCTTATGCCCAGATTCGATTTTGATACGAATGCCTCCGGGACGTTGAATATCCTGGAGTTTGCCAGGAGGTTGGGGGGAGTGCCGGTAATCTATTGTTCAACCAATAAGGTTTATGACGGAGAGAAGATAAACGCTATTCCAATAAAACAGATAGAGGCGCGTTATACATATGATGATCCAAGATATAAATATGGGATCCCGCCTGATTTTCCTGTTGACGGAGGCGACCACAGCTGCTATGGGGTAAGTAAGCTTGCCGGCGATATTTATTCTCAGGAGTATGCCCGCAATATGGGGGTTCCTACAGTGGTTAATCGTATGAGCTGTTTAGCCGGAAGGTGGCAGATGGGCGTTGAGGAGCAAGGATGGGTTGCCTGGTTTGTGTTCGCGGCGATAAGCGGCAAGACCATAAATATCTATGGCAATGGAAAGCAGGTCCGGGATATCCTGGATGCCGATGATTTAGCCCGGCTGTTGGAGCTGCAGTTAGCAGAGATTAATGTACATAAGGGTAAGGTTTATAATGTCGGCGGGGGGAATAGGAATACCCTATCTTTATTAGAGTGCGTAAATTACCTGAATAAGAAGCTTAATATAAATATTCCTTTGAAATTCCATCCCTGGAGGGTTGCTGATCATCGTGTTTATGTTTCTGATATATCTAAATTAGAAAGTTTCTGGAAGCCGAAAACTACTCCCTATCAAGTTCTGGATAAGATTTATCAATGGGCAATTGAGCATCCTGAGGTGCTGGCTATGTATAAGGACTGATTTTCCTTGTGGTATAGGAAATTATATTGACTTTTTTAATCTCAAAATATGCTAAAATTAGCATATTATTTTTGTTGAAGTCTCTTATTACTACTCTGGCTCACAAGATATGCCAAAATTCTCTCCGATAATTTTGGCATATTCGCCGGGGTCTGCGGAAAATCCGCCCGAAGAGCGGATTTTCCTTGACCCCGCAGGGTTTATATATTAGAATAAGCCAAAATAGGGTTTAGAAATCAGGGGTTTAATTAATCATATAATCAGAGTCAACCAGGAGGTTGTTGATGAAGAGAGTTGTTTTGATTGTAATAATGCTAAGTTGTTTTTTGGTAACGAGTTTTTCCTTTTGCCTGGCTGAGGAGAAAAAGGCAAGTATCCTGTTATTGATTACCGAGCAGAACATCGAAGGGCCTCAACGCTGCTGGTGGGCAAGCGAGATCGACTTATCTACCATCGAAGCCAAATTATCCGAGGTACTTATTGCTCAGGGTTATTCTGTTCTGGCTCCTTCCCGGATTACGGGAATCTTGCGCAAGGAGAGGGCATTTTGCCGTATTGATATCTCAGATGAAGAATCAATAAAGCTAGCAGAGCTATCTGAAGCTGATTATGTTGTTTTAGGCAAGGCAGTGGCATCCTCCGGAGCGAA
>JAUXFU010000018.1 GCA_030622705.1 Candidatus Omnitrophota bacterium
GGTCGCATTCTGGTCGTGAATGATCTTTTCCTTATAGCTCTTTGGATTATTGAACTCCAGCGGATCGAGTGACGTCATCTGTTTATCGTATTCCCGAAACGTATCTTTATCGATTAACAGATTTATTCTTTCCCACGCGGTGAGCAGGAAATGATAATTGCACTTCGGACACACCTTAAAACTATCCTCGAGCGTCTTATTATAAATAGGCTGGCCGCAGCCTTCGCATTTTGTCCAAAGACCTTCAGGCATCTCCTTTTTGTTAACGCGAACAATTGTATATTTGGGTTTCCCGAATAACGCCATCACTTCACCCCTTACCCCTTTTACCTTTTACCTTCATTAGTGATTATCTTCAAACCTATAAATAACCAGCCCTGAAGGAACCTTGGGATAAAAATAGGTAGTCTTAGCCGGCATCTTTTTCCCTTTTCTTGACAAAGAAATAATATCACCTACACTTACCGGCCTGAGAAAAAAAACCAGAGATGTCTTAACGCCTGCAGCCTGACGAATTAAGTCCTGCGGGTTCGCGCTAAAGGCAACCCCCTGGATTTGCGCGGCGTTTAACCGCAATATCCTGTTTAATATCAACTCATTTAAAAGACAAACATCCAATGAACGGTAATCTCTATCCATTGTACTTAATATTTGAGCATTTTTCAAAGTAAAAATAAAAAAATTTTTATTGTTGTACATCCCGATAATTCTTCCTCTTACAGCCCCGGAGCGCATCAGGCTGAAGAATTTCCCCTGGTTTACTTTTTTAACAGAGAAATATTTTTTAAATTTATCTATTGAAAAATGATTAACCCCCTTAACTAATCGATGAATCGGCCCGACCACCAGGCCGGATGACTGCATCGGACAAAAATAAGCCATAATATAATTAAAATCTCCCTGCCGGCGCGAGGCGCGGCTGGTTGTCTTATTCATCAAATCCTGATATTTTAAAGATACCTCATAGCGATGATGTCCATCGGCAATAAAAAGAGGCTTATTCGCCAGCCTGGCTTTTATCTTGTTTAAAATAGCCGGATCACTCAATTCCCAGAGAATATTCTTATTTTTTTCCTGATCCTGAAAACGGACCAGGGGCTTACGGGGTAAAACATATCTGTTAAATGTATCCTGAAGAAACCCCCGCGGGTCAGAAAACAATACAAATATCGGCTCTAAATTTGCCCGCACTCTGGATAGAAGCCTAAACCTGTCTTCCTTAGGCTCGATGCGCGTGTGCTCATGCCCATATACGCAAGAACTACTATCCAGGCCTAAACAGCCAATAATTCCTAATCGCTTAAACGTAGAATGTTGACCCGTAAAAAAACCCTTTGCGCGGCCTATTTTGAATTCCTGCTGATAAAAAAATATTGCCGGTTGTTTTGACCGAAGCAAAATCTTTCTTTTTAACCAACTATGGAAACGCTGGGATGAGCCTTGATACTTATTCTTACCCGCAATATCCTTAGGCAAAGTAAGATTAACCATGTTATAGGGAGAAAGATACCGGTAGGATTTTTCCTCGGAGGGGCTAATTATATCATAGGGCGGACAGATTAACTCATTGGGTTTTGGATTCTTGCCATAATTATAAATAATCGCCTGTAATGGCTTGATTTTTACCATCGGCAAATAATGCTGCCCAGAAAAATGCCGCAGCTATCAACAGCTATGTCTATTGTCGAACAATCCCTGCCCGCGACAAACTGCTGATGCAGCTCATCGCCAAGCGCATAGATTAAACAACACACCATCACCAAGGCCATCCGCTTGAACATACCCCAGTGTCCGATTTTCGAGTGCCTTATCGCAAGGCTTAAAAGCACGGCAAGAACCGCGTATTCAGAAAAATGAAATAAAATATCAAAACCGGAAAAAGCGCCGGGTATCTCATCAGCAGGTATACTAGATGCGAAGAATATCAAACCCGCCCAAAACAAAACCGGCAGCCAGTACTTAAAGAATGCTTTCATACTATTATTTGTTCAGGTTTTTGGATTCTGGCTGCTGGAACTCGCGTCCGGCTGCTTTTGGCTGACTTTTTTGTCTTGCGCAGGGGCTTCCTGCCGGCTGCCTTTTTGTTTATTATCCGCTGAGGGCGCCGGCGGCTTGGTTTTTCGATAATCCGTGGCGTAAAAACCTGACCCCTTAAAGATGATCCCGCTGCCGCTGCCAATAAGCCGGCGCACAGGCTTATGGCACTCAGGACACGTCCTTAAGTGCTCATCACTCATCATCTGAAACAACTCAAAATGATGTCCACAGCTTGGACATTCGTATTCATATGTTGGCATTTCTTACGCTCTCCCTCCGTCGCTTGGAGCTTTCAGTCAACCCCATTAGAGAACTTCGTTCTCTAATGGTCTGCGGCGACGGTGGCTTTCTCTAACGGGGTCAACTAAAAACTACTTAAACTTCTTTTTAATTTTATCTACGATCGAGTCTTTAGAGTCAACCGGTTCCCCTGAAACCCGGGCAAATTCCTCGATTGCCTTTCTTTCTTCATAACTTAGATTCGCGGGAATCTTAACGTTAATCTTGACTAACTCATCGCCCTTGCCTCTGCCGTGCAAATCAGGAATCCCTTTATCGCGCAGACGAAATATCCGGTTAGGCTGCGTACCCGGGGGTATCTTCATTTTTACCTTACCATCCAACGTAGGAACCTCTATTTCTCCCCCAAGGACCGCTTTTACCAAACTTACATCTATCTCGCAAACGACATGATTATCATGTCTCTCGAATATTCGGTGTGACTGGACATTCATGACAACATAAAGATCTCCATGGCTTGAAATGCCCGCCTCCCCTTCGCCCCGAATCCTTAAATGCGAACCGGTGTATACTCCGGGCGGGACTTTTACCATTATGCTGCGCGTTACCTTACTTTTGCCTTGACCATGGCAATCAAGGCAGGGAGTCGTAATTACTTTACCCTGCCCTTTGCACTGATTACAGGTTTGGGCAAGCTGAAAAAAACCGCTTGACATTATTACCCGGCCGGTCCCTTTGCACTGAGGACAGGTTGATTTTCTACTTCCCGGTTTTGCTCCTGTACCCTGACAAGTTTTGCAAATCTCATAGCGGGGTACCCGGATAGTTTTTTCTGCACCTGAAGCAGCCTCCTCTAAGGTTATACTAATCTCAAGCTCTAAATCCCTGCCCCTTCTTCCCGCCTGTCCTCTACTAGTGGAACGTCCGAATATATCAGAACCGAAACCGCCGAAGATTTCTTCAAAAATACCTCCGCCAAAACCGGCCAAATCCTCAAAGATACTGGAAAAATCAGCGCCCTTAAAAATATCCTCATGGCTAAAACGCTGATCAATCCCCGTATGGCCGTACTGGTCATAGAGAGCGCGCTTTTGCGTATCAGAAAGCACCGCATAGGCCTCGGAGATCTCCTTAAATTTCTCTTCAGCCTCCTTTTTTTGCTCATGGGGGACACGATCGGGATGATGACGCATCGCCAACCCGCGATAAGTCTTTTTTATCTCATCCGTCGTCGCGCTCTTTGTAATCCCCAATATTGCGTAATAGTCCCTCTTAGTCACGCTCCCCCTCCACGTAATCCCTGCTACTAACTTAATCCTTAATCCTTACTACTAACTTAATCCTTAATCCTTACTACTAACTTAATCCTTAATCCTTACTACTTAATCCTTTTTCCCGTCTTCCTCTTTATACTCCGCGTCAATTATATCTTCCTTCTTTTTTTCTTTTGGTTCTTCTGAGCCCCCTTCTGCCTCCTGCTTCTTGCCTCCTGCTTCCGGTCCTGCTCCTGCTTGCGCTTGCGCCTGCTGCTTGGCTGCTGCCTGCTTATAAACCTCTTCGGCTAATTTATGAGAAGCCTGAGTTAACTCTTCGGACTTAGTCTTGATTAACTGCGCGTCCGTGCCCTTAAGTACCTCTCTTAATTCTTCTATCTTACGCTGGATATTCTCCTTTTCATTCGCGGCAACCTTATCCCCGTATTCCTTAAGGGATTTTTCTGTCGAGTAAACAAGGGCATCTGCCTGATTACGCGCCTCAACCTCCTCGCGGCGCTTCTCATCCTCAGCGGCAAATTTTTCCGCTTCCTTAACCATCTTTTCAATCTCTTCCTTTGAAAGCTTCTTGGGTGCTGTAATACGGATAGACTGCTGTTTGCCGGTTCCTAAATCCTTGGCTGAGACATGAACAATACCGTTCGCGTCGATATCGAATGCAACCTCAATCTGGGGAACGCCGCGGGAGGCAACAGGGATACCCACCAAATCGAATCTACCCAACTCAGTATTATCATTAGCCATCTTACGCTCCCCCTGCAGAACCCTGATTGTAACTGCCGTTTGATTATCGGCCGCGGTCGAGAAAATCTGTGACTTTTTCGTAGGAATGGTGGTGTTTCTCTCAATAAGGTTTGTGTTTATCCCGCCCATAGTCTCAATACCCAAAGAAAGGGGTGTCACGTCAAGCAATAGAACATCCTTCATATCCCCCTTGATAATCGAGGCCTGGATAGCCGCGCCCATTGCCACACATTCCATTGGATCAATACCCCGCTCAATCTTCTTTCCCGCGAAATCCTCTACAAACTTCTGCACAGCCGGCATCCGGGTTGGGCCGCCAACCATAATTATCCGGTCAATATCACCGGGGGCAAGCTTTGCATCGGAAATGGCCTGTTCCATCGGATGATGACAACGCTCGATTATCGGATTAACCAATTCCTCTAATTTTGCCCGGTTAATACTCATTGTTAAATGCTTAGGACCGGTGGCATCAGCCGTGATAAAGGGAAGATTAATATCCGTAGTTATGGAGCTGGATAACTCTATCTTCGCCTTCTCGGCTGCTTCATTTAAACGCTGCATTGCCATCCTATCATTTCTCAAATCAATACCGGATTCCTTCTTGAATTCAGTGGCAATGTAATCAATAAGGGTGCTATCCATATCCCTTCCGCCCAGTTGAGTATCTCCTGAGGTGGATTTGACCTCAAACACACCCTGAGCCATTTCCATAATCGTTACGTCGAGAGTGCCGCCGCCAAAATCAAAAACCATAATCTTTTGCTCTTTCGTAGTCTTCTCCAGACCATAAGCAAGGCAGGCAGCAGTAGGCTCATTTACTATCCTCAATACATTAAGTCCGGCAATCTCGCCCGCGTCCTTGGTTGCCGTTCTTTGATTATCATCAAAATAAGCCGGACAGGTGATTACTACGTCTTTAATCTTATCACCCAGATAAGCCTCGGCATCCTGCTTAATTTTCTGAAGAATAAACGCGGAAATCTGCTGAGGCGTATACTCCTTGTCAAACGCCTTGAATTTATACTCCATGCCCATCTTGCGCTTTGCCCCGGAAATTGTCCCTTCAGGGTTTATTGCTGCCTGACGGCGTGCCGGCTCACCAACCATTTTCTGTCCATCCTTGGTAAACGCGACTACCGACGGGAAAGCCTTACCCGAAGCAACACCCGCTCCCTCCGCGGAGGGGATTATTGTCGGCCTGCCCGCCTCCATAATTGCCGCCGCAGAATTAGAAGTTCCTAAATCAATCCCTATTACCTTTGCCATTTTATTACCTCCTCAATGAGCACATTATTTAGGCGACTTTTTAGGAGCCTAAATAATACGTGCGAATTGACCCCGCTGAGTGCTTGAAAATTATCGAAGAGAATTTTCAAGTTTCTTACGAAGCGGGGTAAGTTTAACTTCTATACGCTATTGTTCTCTGTTTTTTCCGCTTTCTTTGAAACCTTGACTTTAGAAGTCCGAATCACCCTATTATTTAATAAATAACCCTTTTGTAATTCCTCGACTACCGTATTTTCAGGTAAATCATCTACCTGCTGTTTGAGCAGTGCCTCATGATAATTCGGGTCAAAGATCTTTTCTTTAGCTTCAATCGGAGCGAGCCCGTGCTTCTTAAGTAAATCATAAAGGTGCGCTAAAATCATCTCGACGCCTTTTAAAAAAGCTGAGAAATCCTCATGTTTTGCCTGAGCCAATTCCAGGGTCCGCTCTAAATCATCGACAACATTCAATAATTCAACAATCAAGCCCTCATTGGCAAAACGTATAAATTCCTGCTTTTCGCGCTCTAAGCGCTTACGCGCATTTTCGAAATCCGCCTGAAGCCTTAAGACCCTATCCTGAGACTCCTCGGATTTCTCTACCCTTTGCTTTAACTGATTGTATTCCTCTACAGGTAGAGTAATCGTCTCTTTCTCTGCACCCGGGAGCTGTTTTTCTTTTTTTTCTTCTGTATTCTTACACATTTCTAAAATGAATAATTAGAGAGTTGACTCGCTGTAATTGCATCTAGAGACTACAGCTCTAAATGCAATTAACTTAATATATCGCTTAAGATGTTGGAAATGAATTCAACTACGGGGACAATATGGTCGTAATTCATCCGGCGCGGACCCAAAACTGCCAATCTGCCGTTTTGCTTTTTACCCTTGCGATAGGTTGAGATAACCAATGAACAGCTATCTATCTCGGGACAGTCCATTTCACTGCCGATATAAATCTTGGTTGCTTCCTTAAAATCGCGGTTAATAATAGCTAACAGCTTTTCTTTGTCCTCGATAACTTCAATAAGCAAGCGAATCTTTTTGGAATCTTGAAATTCGGGCTGCGTAAGGGTATGGCTTAGCCCCGTGCAAAAAAATCTTTCCTCCCGCTCCAGAAACGAAACAAGCCCGGTATAACTGGTAATCGCCGAGATTATCTCAGAGGTCTACTCTAAAATATCTTCCAGCCGTTGAATCTTATTTTTATATTCTTTAATTATCGTTTTTTTCTCTTTATCCAAAAGCTCAATCTCAGACATCAGAAAATCCACATAATAACGATAGCCCTTATCCGTAGGAACCCTTCCTGCCGAGGTATACGGATGAGTCAAATACCCACAGCTCTCTAATTCCGCACAAATATTGCGCACGGTCGCTGAACTCAAATCAAAGTTCTGCGCCAGCACCTCAGAGCTTACCGGCATAGCTGAATCAATATAGGCATTTATGCTTGCCTCTAAAATCAAATTCCGCCGTTGTGCGTGATCAACTATTCGTACCATTTTTATCCTTATTCCCTCGTCATTGCGAGCGAACGTAAGTGAGCGTGGCAATCTCAATGAGATTGCGCAGCCTGTTCTGTCTGTGTGTTATTTCGTATTTTAGCACAAAATTAATTATCGTCAAGCCTAATACTCTCATCTGTTTTTAAGCCAAATACGCGCGTCAGCCTGCGCTACGTCTTCTTAAACACAGCCGCGTTATCCATAAAAGAGATTTTTATATTATCCCCTGATTTGAATTCTCCGTTAAGCATCTTTATTGATAAAGGGTCAATCACGCTTTTTTGGATTAATCTGTTTAACGGCCGGGCACCGAAATCAGGCTCGTATCCTAAACGCGCCAGAGATTCACCTGCCTCATCAGTCAACGTCAGATTTATACCCTGCTGACTTAAACGCCGGGCAATTTGAGAAAACTGGATTTTTACAATCTTTGCCATATCACCCTGAGAAAGATGATTAAATACCACAATCTCATCGATGCGATTTAAAAATTCCGGGCGAAGATGCCGGCGGAATTCAGCAAGGATCTTACCGCGTATATTCTCCCTTGAGTCGCCCCTGTCTATCTGAGCTGTGCCTAAATTCGAGGTTAAAATGATTACCGTGTTCTTAAAATTTATAACCCGTCCCTGCCCGTCCGTAAGCCTGCCGTCATCGAATATCTGTAACAATAGATTGAATACGTCCGGGTGCGCCTTTTCGATCTCGTCAAAAAGAATTACCGAATAAGGCCTTCTCCTGACTGCCTCGGTTAACTGGCCCCCCTCTTCGTAGCCAACGTACCCCGGGGGCGCGCCGATTAACCGGGCTACTGAATGTTTCTCCATATACTCAGACATATCAAGCCTGATTAATGCCTGTTCATTATCAAACAAAAACCCGGTTAGGCATTTAGCCAGCTCTGTCTTGCCTACTCCGGTAGGCCCGACAAAAATAAAAACCCCCATTGGACGGTTGGGATCGCTTAAACCCAAACGCCCCCGGCGAATACAGGAAGAGATTAAACCTATAGCCTCATCCTGTCCGACAACCTGCATCTTTAGCTGCTGCTCCATTTTTAGAAGCTTCTCTGTCTGACCCTCAACAAGTTTATTCAGCGGAATGCCGGTCCACTTTGAAACTACGCCGGCAATATCCTCTTCGTCAACCTCTTCCTTTAATAACGAGCCGTCTTTTTGAATCCCGGATAGCCTGTTGCCGAAATCAGTCAGCTGCTTCTCTAAATCCCTCAAGGTGCCATAGCGAATTTGAGCAACCTTGGCTAAATCCGCGTTCTTCTCTGCCTGCTTTGCCTCACGCCTTGCCTGCTCGATTGCCTCTTTTGTCTTGCGCACCTGTTGGATCAGCTCTTTTTCCTGCTGCCAGCGTTGAGTAATCTGTTTGCTGCGCTGCTTAAGAGAGGCTAACTGTGTTTCCAGGGCTTTAATGCGCTCTAAAGATTTGGCGTCCTTTTCTTTTTTTAATGCCTGCCGCTCAATCTCCATCTGAATAATCCTTCTGTCAATCTCATCTAAAGATTGGGGCTTGCTGTCGATTTCCATGCGCAGGCGGCTGGCTGCCTCATCAATCAAATCAATTGCCTTATCCGGCAGGAACCTCTCGGTAATATAACGCTGGGAAAGCCGGCTTGCGGCAATCAGGGCGCTATCCTTAATCCGCACGCCATGATGCAATTCATAACGCTCCTTTAACCCCCTTAGGATAGCAATCGTATCTTCAATCCCGGGCTGGTCAACGTAAACCGGCTGGAACCTGCGCTCTAAAGCAGCATCCTTTTCAATATGCTTGCGATACTCATTAAGGGTAGTTGCGCCAACGCAGCGCAGTTGCCCCCTTGCTAAAGCCGGCTTTAGCATATTAGAGGCATCAACTGACCCCTCTGCCGCTCCTGCGCCAACCATGGTATGCAGCTCGTCAATAAACAATATAATCTGGCCGTTCGCGGCCTCGATCTCTTTTAATACCGCCTTTAGCCTGTCTTCAAACTCTCCGCGAAACTTAGTTCCCGCAACCAGGCTGCCTATATCCAGGGAGATGATCCGCTTTTTCTTCAGGCCCTCAGGAACATCATTCTGCACAATCCTCTGGGCTAGACCCTCGATTATCGCGGTCTTACCTACCCCGGGCTCACCAATCAAAACAGGATTATTCTTTGTGCGGCGAAGGATCACCTGAATAACGCGCCTGATCTCATCATCACGGCCTATTACCGGATCGAGCTTCCCCCGGTTGGCCAGTTCGGTTAAATCGCGGCCGAACTTTTCGAGCGGCTTAAATTTGGCTTCCGGATTCATATCAGTTACCCTCTGGTTACCACGTATTTCTTTTAACGCCAATAGTATCGCGTCCTTGCTTATTGGCAGAAGCTCAGGCAAAAACTCCAAAATTCCCAGCAATAGATGCTCACAGGAAATGTATTCATCCTTAAGATTAGAGGCCTCTGTTTGCGCTTTTTCCAATGCCTGATTAAGACGCGCGGATAAATGCACGTTTACTGCCTGTCCATAGAGTTTAGGCCTTGAATCCAGGTTCTGCTCTATCTTTGTTAACAGCGGAAAAACAGCAAGAGAGCATTTCTCTAACACCTCCGGGACAATTGTATCAGCCTGTTTAAGCAGTGATTGAAGAAGGTGCTCGCAGTCAACCTGCTGATGGTTAAAGCCCTCGGCAATCTTTACTGCCTGACCTATTGCCTCCTGCGCCTTTAAGGTAAACTTTTCCATTTTCATTCAGGAAGTCGGAGGCCAAGCGGTCTTAGGAA
>JAUXFU010000058.1 GCA_030622705.1 Candidatus Omnitrophota bacterium
CTAAAAATAAAGAAATTAACGAGGCAATAAAAGATTTAACTTCCCGGCAGATAAAAGAGGCATTTGAATCTGAGAAGGATAGTTATAAAGGAGCATTGCAAAAAAGTAAAAAAGCCGCTGTCTGCGGTTTGTCAATTTTTGCTGCAGAAGAACAAAACAATGTTTTTGTGAATATCCTTGACGGCGGGGAAGAGGGTATTTTTTATCGAGCAAAGCCGGGAGTAACAGTAAAGGCGGAAGATATAAAAGAAGACTTAAAAAAGACTCATCGACTGAACGAGGAGGAGATGAAGAATACAAGAGATATGCTAGAAGAAGCAATAGCGCGCGTAGGAATCCGGGACAGTGAAATAACCCGGAGATTAGAGGAGATGAAGCCAATAGAAATTCGAGCTGGTCCCTTTACCTATATATATGCTGTTTGTGAGAATAAGATAATATATTTAGATTCCAGCCTCCTGGAACCAGCCCAAGAAAGAGAACTAATCATAACATTAATTCATATATCTGCAGTTAGTTTAGGCCGATCCATTAAAAAAAGTAAAGCCTTTGCTCAGGCAGTAAGCGCGTTTAACATAAGCGATTTTAACATTAAAGTATTACGAAATTTAATAATGGGAGCAGTTGATGAGGTAAAAGAAACGCTATATATGCAGATAAACGAGCTGAATGAACTGGAGGAAAAGGGTGTGGATAATGAACGGACAACAGCATTGAAGGAATCCATAGAAGAACAGATAAACATAGCTAATAGTGATACAGAATGTTCGGTTCTTATCAGGGAAGGGAAGGCGTATGACATGAGGAATATTCCTGAGATAAAGAAATATTGTGAAATAGCGGAGGAGATGTTAAGAGAGGGCAAAGTAGGCTTTCTATTGCTTTTCGGAGGCATGGCAACCAGGTTAGGGTTAGGATCGATGTATACGATAGATATAGTAAAAGTGGCGGAATATTTGCTTGGAGAGAAGTATGAGTTCGGTGGTGATGAAGAGAAAGCAATAAACACGGCGTTTGGTAAATTTATAGAAAGCAGTTCGAAAAAGGAAGGTAAAAATAAGGAATCGTTTAAAAAAGACTATCTGGCAGAACTAAGAGAATCTTATGAGAAATACGAGAAAGAATTTAGCGCGAGGACAATGGGCCAGAGGCATAATTTGTCTTTAAAGAAAGCCTATGAAGAGCTGTTTAGTAAAGAAGCCTTAAAGCGGGTGAAATGCGTGGTTATCCCTAATTCAAGCATAGAGGGAGAGGTGATAAAGGACTATATAGATCATGACTATTATGGATTAGCAAAAGATAACCTGGTTTTCATGAAAGCACCGTTGTTATATCCGTTTGTTCTGGCGAAAGAGGGTAGGGAATGGAAAATAGTTATTAATGAAAAAATAGACGAGCGTGAAAAAGCGCCTCCTAACCATGGATATGTAATATATCAGTTAACATTCAAAGAGGAGGGATACACGGTTAGAGTAAAAGTAACTATGGGGGAACAAGAATACCAGCGAGATGTGATGCATGAGCCTGTTTGGGACAAACTTTATAAGGAAGGAGTAGAGTTAATTGTTACCCGGCGCATAAATGACCTTGAGCTTTGGGGGACTGAGCCGGAAGGAGTGTTAGGCATAGACCAATTAGCGGCAACGCTTTATCTTATGGATAAAGGAGCGGAAATGGTGTCAGAGGTGCTGGAGAACAAAACCAAGCAGAAAGGAGGATTATTACTATGGCGGCCGGGCATGGATGAAGATGATAGTTATTTATTTGAAGGCTTAAGCGGGAAGCTTAGTCATTGGGAAGAGAGGTTGGAAGCGGCAAATAAAGAAGTAGAGGAAGCAACAGAGGGGATACGAAAAGGGGTATTCTATAACCGGTTTAATCAGATACTGAGTATAGAAGCGGTAACAAGTAAGATAGGACATCAGGATGCGCTGGATGTAGACGTAGCGGCAAAGGTGCGTTTACGCAGAGGAGGCCTGCAATATGAAACACCTTTTGGAGACTTTTCCAGTATACTTTCACACAGAGGTATTTATCGGGAAGGAGCGGAAGTAAAAGATTTTAAAGCCTTTCAAAATTTACCTGGGGCTTTGGAGATGGCCGGTAAGCAGGACAAAGAGCTGGATGGAGGTTTAGACACAATAAACATTGAATTTTCTGACGGCGGGAAACACTATGACTTCTACCGAACAAAATCAGGAGTAACAGCAGGAATAAATCAAGTTAAAGAAGACTTAGATATCAGTCAAAACCCGAAGATAAAAGCATCAGAGTATGTGGAATTAATGATAGACGAGGCAAAAGTGCGGGTGGAGTCAATGGACAGGGATGTGGCTTGGAAGTTAGAAGGGATGAAAACAATAGAAATCCGTGCCGGGCCGTTTAAATACATATACGGCGCTTGTAAAGAGAGAATTCTTTATCTTGATTCCAGCCTTCTTGACCCAGCCAAAGAAAAAGAACTAATCGTAACACTTATTTATACAGCCGGCGCTATCTTAGGCAGGCCGGCTAAAGAGAATGAGGCCCTGGCCTGGGCAGCAAGCGCTTATACTATGAACGACTTTAATCTTAGGGTATTGCGTGAAACAATGATGGAAGCAGTCTTTGATGTAAAAATGACGCTTTATACTCAGATGAATGAACTGAATGAACTGGAGGAAAAGGATTTCTCACAGCTTAGCCAAAAGGATGAAGAGAGAATAGAAATATTAAAAGAATCCATAGAAGAACTGGTGAAGGTTGCTAATAGAGATGCGAAATGTTCGGATCTTATCAGGGAAGGCCGGGCGTATAACGTGGGGGATATTCCCGGGATAGAGGGATATCGTAAAAAAGCAAAGGAATTATTAAAAGAAGGCAAAGTGGCATTTCTCCTGCTTTTCGGAGGCATGGCAAGCAGATTGGGATTAGGTTCGATGTACCCAATAGATATAGTAAAAGTGGCGGAACATTTGTTTGAGAAGGAGCAGAAGCCCAGCCCCAAAGAAGAGCTTATGAGTGAGCTTAGCAACAAAGAAAAAGAGAATATAGATGAGGCCTTTAATGAATTTATAGAAAAAGTTTCGCAAGCAGAAGGCAAGGACAAAGATCAATTTAAACAGGAGTATATAAGGGAGCTAGAAGAGTCATATGAACAATACCAGTCAGAGTTTAAAAGAAGGACCATGGGGCAGCGGCATAATATTTCTTTTAAGAAAGCTTACAAGGGTTTATTTAATGAAGATGCTGAAAATGTGCTTAAGAAAACGAAACTTGTAGTTATTCCTAATGCGAGAATAGAGAATGAAGTGATAGAAGATTACATAGAGAATAAACGTTATGGATTGGCAGAGAATAATCTTATTTTCATAAAAGCGCCGTCATTATACCCCTTTGTACTAAGAAAAACAGAGCAGGACTGGGAAGTAGCTGTTAATACGAATATACGGACCGGCGATAAAGCTACACCTAATCATCTCTATGGAGGGCTTCAATTAACCTTTAAAGAGGAAGGGGTCATTGTAGGTGACAATTACCGGCAGGATAAGATATATGAGCCTGTTTTGGACAAGCTTTATGAGGAAGGAGTAGAGTTAATTGTTACCCGGCGCATAAATGACCTTGAGCTTTGGGGGACTGCGCCGGAAGAAGTCTTAGGCATAGACCAATTAGCGGCAACGCTTTATCTTATGGATAAAGGAGCGGAGATGGTGTCAGAGGTACTGGTGAATAAAACCGGACAGAAAGGAGGGTTGTTGTTATGGCGGCCGGGCATGGATGAAGAGGATAGTTATTTATTTGAAGGCTTAAGCGGAGAATCCCTTTGTTGGGAAACGAATATAGATGCGGTAAATAAAAAGATTAGGGAAGAGACAGATGAAGAAAGGGGAGGGGCATGGTATAACCGGTTTAATCAGGGACTGAGCATAAAAGCAGTAATAGAAAAAATAAGCCATCAAGAGCCGTTGGATGTAGATGTAGCGACAAAGGTGCGCTTGCGCAAAGGCGGACTGCAATATGAAACACCTTTTGGAGAGTTTTCCAGTATACTTTTACACAGGGGTATTTACCGGGAAGGGGCGGAAGTAAAGGACTTTAAGGCATTTAAAGATTTGCCTAAGGCTTTGGAGATGGCCGGGAAGCAGGACGCGAATCTGGATGGGGGAGAAGAAGAGTTTTTCATTGGTTTAGGTTTGAGACAGAGATTACTTTATCCTTGCCCGCGCAGAAAAGATTTAGAACTAGACGCGTTTGATCAAGAAAATTATTATTGGGATGAGGGAATAGGTTATTGGCGTTCAAGGAACTTTTCGAGATTAGTAATTGGAACATTTGAAGATGTAATTGCTTGTGAGGGGTCTACCATTGAAATGATTAATCATGTAGTTATCAGATTAAAAGACGGCTATAGCATTTACGTGTTTGATAACCATAAATATTCGCCAATGTATCTGAAAGAAGCTCAGGCCCGTGATGAAGTCAAATTAAGCGGCAATGATCAGATATTCATGGATCAACATTATGATTATGCCTTTGGGGCATCTACTCCAAAAGCAAAAGGGTTGGTAACTTTAAAAGACTGGTGTAAATTTACTGAAGAGTCCTTAACCTATGAAACGTTTGTTAATGCATTCGCGGATGATGATTCTGTTTCCAGGCATTTTTGGGTTTATGATGAACAAACATGGAAGATAGAGGATATGTGGAGAGGGCTTAATGGCAGCCTGCCTACTTATCCGGGTGATGGAATTATTGACAGAGGGCATCCTGTACGCGGAATATTACCGGTTATTGCCTGTGGGCTTGGGGAATACTTTAGCGAGATAAACGAGAGGCCGAAGAATGTAAAGGCAATAATAAATATTGATACTGATGTCGCTGACAAGTTAGAAAAAATTACTGAATTTTTATTTAGATTAGCCCTTGATGGAGTTATCCCTTCAACAGTACAGATTTCGACATCCCCTCCACATTATGGAAGCGTTGAGTTTTGCAAGGAATTGGCTAAGCAAATTCCGGAGATATTTAGAAAAGAAGATTGCCTTTATGATGGTGGGAACAGTGGAGTTGAGAGGGCTAAATTCTGCGAAGACATAATTGAATCTGATGGGCCAGCGGATGTAATCAGAGAATATGCAAAATCAGGTACTCTTTGGAGGATAATACCGGAATTGGAAAATTTACAGAACCAAAAGGGCGGGACTTCATTCAAATTTGAAGGCATAACAGCCTGGCAGCATACGCAGCAAGTATTGGATATGGTGCAAGCCATTGCAAAGAATAATAGAAAGGCATTTAACCAGGGTGCTTTAGAGGAGATAACAGAAGATAATTTGACTGTTTTAAACGCGATTTATCAAAAAATAACTAATGAACCATCAGAGAAATTGCTTCTTTGGCTTCTGGCTTTACTGCATGACGTGGGCAAGGGTAGAGATCCGGGCGAGCTTCATGTTAGTTATGGGGCTGAGATGGTTGGTGATATCCTAAGAGAAGTAATGCATAACATTACGGATGAAAATATAGCCAGAGCTGAGGAAATTATTGCTAATCACCCGATAATAGGGATGCTGTATAAAGGTGAAGCGACGCCGTATTCTATAAGGAATGTAGATATAGAGATGCTTAAAATAATAGGAATCGCGGATATAAGGAGTGTGGGTAGGGATGGATTTTTGAGGAATTCAATAGTAGAGTTTGCAACACAGGGAATGACAAAAGAAGGGATTAATGGCCTTGATACTATTTGGGATGAGAATCGGATTTACCGGCTTTTAAGTGACTATGAGAGCAAACCTGATGAAGCAAGAGCGGAAAGGGCGAAGAATGTGATTGGACTTATAAATATTATATATACTGCTTATCCGGATCAGGAGGGAGCATTCAGGTTTTATTTACGAAGGTTTGAGGGTTATTTATATTATTTTATAGATACTTTAGAAGATAGGGCAATTGTGAATTTATTATGGATATTATTTAATTTTACAGAGGCATCCGAATTTGGATTAAAGAGAATTTATATCGA
>JAUXFU010000059.1 GCA_030622705.1 Candidatus Omnitrophota bacterium
AGCCATGAAAATGGCTTGAATAGAATGCTGAATCCTAATGCAAGCAGCGCAATATTAATAATATAGATAAAACCGAAGGAAAAAAGATAACTTATCATTAAGAAATCGTTTTTCCGGGAATGTATAACCCTTGCGCTAAAAACCAGATGCAGCGCGAAAGTTAAACCAAGTAGAAACATAAAAAGCGGCAAAAGGCTATTAGATTTCACAAATGTTGAAAGTATACAATAGAGTAAGAATAAGATAATGCTATAAATAGGCACAATAAAAGGGGCAACTTTAACCAGGGGCGAAAGAAATCGGAATGTTGCTTCACTTATCTTCTGGCCCTTTTGATAGATCTTCCCGGGCTGGTAAATAAAAAGATAGAAGACCAAAAAGGTGATTATGCCTTTAGTGAATAGATTAAAAATGGGCCTTGAGATCGTATTAGACTCATTTAAAAAAGCGGCGGTAAAAGAATAAATCCATGGCAGAAGAAACAGCACAATAACAAACTTAAGAACTACTAAAGCCTTCCTTGACCTATTGGGATTTAAAGATTGTAGATTCTCCATTTAAGTATGGCCGTAAGGCCTCTGGGATAGTTATTGAACCATCACGCTGCTGATAATTCTCCAAAAGACAAATCATTGTGCGGGCTAAGGCAATACCCGAGCCATTAATGGTATGAGAATAATCCAGCTTCTTGTCCTGACGGCGATATCTTATATTCGCCCGCCGGGCCTGAAAAGCCTCAAAGTTGCTGCAGCTAGAAACCTCAAGCCACATATCTAATCCGCAAGCATACGCCTCTAAATCGTAACATTTAGAAGCAGCAAAGCTTAAATCCTGACTGGATAATGCCACTACGCGATAAGGAAGCTTTAACAACTGTAGTACCTCCTCGGCATCCTCAACCAACTTTTCCAATTCGCTGTAGGAATCTTGCGGCTTTACGAATTTAACCATTTCCACCTTATCAAACTGATGCACACGAACCAGTCCCTTAGTCTCCTTTCCATATGAGCCGGCTTCCCGCCGAAAACAAGGAGTATAAGCAGTATAATAAATAGGCAGTCTCGTCTCCTCTAAAACCTCACCAGCCAAGATATTGGTTAAGGGAACCTCGGCAGTGGGAATCAGGAAATAATCCTCATCCTTGAGTCGGTACATATCCTCTTCTAATTTGGGAAGCTGGCCGGTTCCGGTCATTGCCCGGCGATTAACCAAAAAAGGAGGCGATATCTCTGTATAGCCGTGTTTTTGGGTATGCAGATCAAGCATAAAGTTAATCAGGGCACGCTCCAGTCTTGCCCCCCAGCCTTTATAAAGCACAAAGTTAGAACCGGTGATTTTTGCTGCGCGGGAAAAATCAATTATTTCCAGGGTACTAGCTATTTCTGTATGAGGCAGTGGGCTGAAATCAAATTTCCGCAATTCGCCCCAGGAACGGATAATCTTGTTAACCGAAACATCACCAATAGGAACGGAAAGATGGGGAATATTAGGAATGGTCAAAAGCAATTGATTTAATTTACCCTGGTTGCCCTTCAATTCATTCTCCAATTTATCTATTTGTCTGGCCGTAGATTTCATTTCTTCAATTTTTTGCTTTGCATCTTTTTTCTCTTTTAAAAACCGGGATATCTCGTCGTTAGCGATATTTTTTTGCCGGCGCAGTTCTTCCAATTCGACAAGAATCTTCCGCCTGGATTCATCAATACTGATAAGCTCCTCTAAATCCAATGTCAGATTTCTATCCTTAATAGATTTTTTTACTAAATCCTGATTCTCACGAATAAATTTAATATCCAACATAACAGTTTAACAATATAACAATTTAGCAGTGAAGCTCCACCATCTCACAGTGGTGGCTTCTGTTTCTTTAGGGTCGCACTCCGGTGGAGCGAAACCCTGAGCAAACGAAGTGCGTCGAATGGGTAAAATCAGCCTTTAATTACCCCCAGTGGCCGCATCCGACAAACACGTTTAGCAATACCGGCATTATGCACCACATCTACCACTTCATTAACATCCTTGTAAACCTCCGGTGCCTCCTCGATAATCGTTCTCCGGCCTGCGGCCTTAACAAATATATGCTTTGCTTCTAAGTCCTTCATCAGTTTATTCCCATTTATTGACCTTAAGGCAGCAGAACGGGACTTTACCCTGCCGGCACCATGACAGCAGCTCCCGAAAGTCTCCTCCATTGCCTTTTGCGCGCCCACCAACAGATAGGAATTCCTTCCCATATCACCGGGAATAATTACCGGCTGACCCAGTTTTTTATATCTATCAGGCAAAGCCGGATGCCCGGGAGCAAAGGCGCGTGTTGCACCTTTACGATGAACGCATAGCGTTTTTTCCTTACCATCAACAATATGCTTTTCTATCTTGGCAATATTATGGGCAACATCATAGATTAAATCAATCCCCATACTCTGCCATGATTTACTAAACACCCTCTCAAATGACTTACGCACTAGATGCATCAAACACTGACGGTTTGCCCAGGCATAATTTGCCGCACACTTCATTGCCCCAAGATATTGTTTCCCTTCAGGGGAACTTAGCGGCGCGCAGGCAAGCTGTCGATCAGGAACATTAATATGGTATTTGACTAAACAGTGCATCATAGCCTTTACGTAATCATCACAGACCTGATAACCAAAACCCCGCGAGCCGGAATGAATCATCACTGTAATCTGGCCAAGCATTAATCCAAATTCATCGCATAACTTTGAGTCATAGAGCTGGTCGATTACCTGAATCTCCACAAAATGATTTCCTGAACCAAGAGTGCCGGATTGCGCCTTACCCCTTTCATAGGCTCTCTGTGATACGGCCGAAGGGTCAGCGCCGGCAATTGCACCGAACTCCTCAGTGCACTCTAAATCGTCCTCTATGCCGTAGCCTCTTTGCACTGCCCACCTTGCACCCTTAACTAAAATCTCGCGCTCCTGTTTCTGACTAACCGTTATCTGCCCCTTTGAGCCAACACCAGAAGGAACATCGCTAAACAAAACATAAACTAAGTCCTTAACCCTATCTTTTATTTCATCGTGCTGGAAATTCGTCTTTAATAAGCGCACGCCACAATTTATATCAAAACCTACACCACCAGGTGAAATTACTCCTCCTTGCTCAACATCCGTTGCTGCCACACCACCTATAGGAAAACCGTACCCCCAGTGTATATCCGGCATTGCCAGAGAATATTTAACAATTCCCGGTAAGAAAGCGACATTAGCCACTTGTTCTAGAGCTCTATCCTGACGAATATCCTTAAGCAACTTTTCATCCGCATAAATAAAGCCGGGTACACGCATCCCCGGCTTATATGATTTAGGAATTCGCCAGCGCCAATTATCAACCTTCTCTAATGGCCCCGACCATAAATTCGCCATCCCATCCTCTATTTCTACGTTTTAGACATCAAAAATTACCTGCGCCTCGAAACCTTTGTCTGTCTCTTTAATTTCTAACTCATGATAGGTAACTGCTTTAATCTCGGTTTTAATCCGATATAAATCAGGATTCAAGATCATTCCGCTTACTTCTGCCTGAATACAGCTCGAATCTAATTTTTCTATATCTGCCTTTTCCATAATCAAGCCTTCACTAGAAAACAAATATAACAATTCACTCATCCAAGCCACAAAAACGTCCTCAAGACTTCTGCCTTGTTTATTTAACAAAAATTTCTCATGCTCTGTTTTTTGGAAGATTGGCTTCTTTTTTGTTGGCTCAAGCATAATCTCAAACATTGCCCGCGCAGCGTTAAAAAAAAGCTGCTCTAAATTCTTGCCGTAAGCCTTTATACCGATATCAGCAGTATGATCGATTATCTCATAGGTTTTCATTAAAACCTCACTTTGCTGGGCCACGAAGGACTTGAACCTTCAACCCCCTGATTAAGAGTCAGATGCTCTACCAATTGAGCTAGTGGCCCTCATTTTCCACTATCCCTTAAAACCCCCTCAGTACACCCACGCGCTCGGGGAGAGTCGAACTCCCAACATCCAGTTCCGAAGACTGGCGCTCTGTCCGATTGAGCTACGAGCGCAACTATCGTAACGATAGTTATATCATATCGGAATTTATTATACCTGCTTTTTAAGACACTGTAAAGAAGGAACTCAAGGAATACTTTAAAATCGAAAAGGGCAACTCTCAGAAATAGTTACAAACAGCAGCCTTCGGAAACAACCTCTTGTTATTTTGAGTTTTTTTAGACTATAGGACGGATGATTCTTAAGGACGATTTTCGCTGAAGCAGTTCGAAACATAACGAGATATCTTGCGGGAGTCGTTATCGCTTATTTCTATAAATTTAATACCTAACTCATGCCCCATTATTTTTGATCGCGAATCTATATCGGCTTCCCTGCTCCAAACAATCTTTCCCTTAAATTGAATAGGAATACTACTGCCAGGCAGATTCATTTTTAAAAACAGAACAGTATCCTTCTCTATCTCTTTAGTAACACTTAACTTAATCCCCTTTGCGCTTATATTCTTTACAAAGCCTACTGTCTCTAAACCATCTTTCTCTGCAGGGGAATAAACAGCGGTAATGCCTTTTATACGCGGGGCATCCCGTCTTTCCCGGCCATAATATTTATCCTCTTGAGGTTCCATGTTATTCATAATACTCTTTTATAACAAATTTGTCAAGCGGCATCTGTGAGAACGCTGAAAAATTCTTAAAAACTATAGCAGCGCTCTCTGCTTATATCGCCGCAATCCATAATCCCTTTTTATCAGCCAATCTTATACTTTGCTCTTTATCAATGAATAACGTTTTATCCCCCTCAATTGCCAACCCCGCTGCCCGGACACGTACTAGATTCTTTACCGTATTCAATCCCACAACTGGAACATCAAAACGCATATCCTGAGCCGGCTTGCTTACCTTGATAATTATTGTACCCGCGCGGGTAATTCTGCCAGAGCGCTTAATTAGATTGTCGGTTCCCTCCAAAGCCTCAACCGCTACTATGGCTTTATCCTTTATGGCTACTGCCTGACCAATATCCAAATAAGCAATCTCCTTGGCTACACCTAGCCCCATATAGACATCTTCCCAATGTTTAAAATCGGGCTGCCGATGGGTCAAAACTCCTTTGTGAGGTAAAAAATCGCCGAGCAAAAAAGTAGAATCAAGAACCCGTATATTCCGCTGCTCTAACCTGCCGGCAACCGCCCCAAGAATTGTATCTGCTTTCTTATCCTTTAAGGAATCTAAAAGATTCTTTAATTCCGCGCTATTCCTTATCTGAGGCCTGAATAGCTGACAGGGGCTTATCTGCCCAGCCATCACCACCTCATTTATCTTCTCGCTGCGGAATATCTCAAAAATCTTAGAAAATTCATTTAAGCCTATCCAATAAATTTTATCTACCAGCCTGCTTAATCTTGAATGCGTTTCTCCCTTTATGGCAATAGCCACCACTGAATACTGCCTTTTTTTGGCCTCACACGCAATAATCAAAGGGAATTTTCGATTACCAGCAATCAAACCAATTCTAGTCATATCAGCGACGGCGACAAACTCCACGCTTTGAGTTCTGGATAAAATTAATCAAGTAGGATAACTCAACGGCTGTAGATTTTTCCTCGTTTAACTTATTCAGAGCACTACGAAAGCTTAAACCCGAATTGAACAATATTCTAAAGGCATGACTTAACTGTTTAATTACATCCTCACCCACGCCTTGGCGTCTAAGGCCAACCAAATTAAGGCTATATACCCCTGCCGGATGCCCATCACAGGTTGAATAAGGAGGTACATCAGAAACTACCTTTGAGCACCCGCCGATTATCGAAAGTCTACCAACGCGGGTAAATTGATGGATAGCAACTAAACCGCCTACCACTGCTCTGTCTTCCAAATTTACATAGCCGGCTAATGTGCCACAATTGGCAATAATACAATTATTACCAATTGTGCAATTA
>JAUXFU010000137.1 GCA_030622705.1 Candidatus Omnitrophota bacterium
CTTAGGGGTAATAACATACCTTATTGCGGCAATATGAGGATTGCCCATATGCACAATTATACTTGTTTCAATTAAAGTCTTCTGCCCCTTCCAGTCTCGAAAGATAATTCTCCTGTTAAGAACCCCTCTTAGCATATCAAGTTCCTGGTAATAAGAGGGAACCTTGCTTATAGAAGGACAAAACCATCGTCCATCGCCATTCCTAAAGGTCAAAAAAAGCCAATTTGGACAATTTACAAGATCTTCATTAAAAACTCTTCTGCCGGCAATGCGTGTGGCTAATCTATTGTAAACCCCGGCAATATAAGTGCCGGGATAATGAATTTCTGAAGCAACAGCCTCGGGCGCAGACCCCCTTGTTCCAAAATAACCATTACCTAAGGTACAAAGGGCTTCTCTTAAGCCTTCCTGTTCCGGCTCAAAGTTATCATAAATAATCCTCCACGCATAGGGAGTCTTTTCCATATTTAACCCCTGATATTTTCTAGCAGCGTAAAACCTCTTCAAAAAATTTCTTTACTTCTTCGGTGGAAAATAATTGAAAGTTAGCCATGGATTCTTTAGTTTTATCAGAAACAACAATTGCAATTCCTTTTGTGCGCACTGCCCTGAATGCATCTTCATCCGTAGTATCATCACCTATATAGACCACAGATGCATCAAACCAGGAAATCCCCAGGGCTTTCATAATCCATTTTATCGCTTGTCCCTTATCCCAGTCAATCGCGGGTAAAATTTCAAAAACCTTCTTCCCGCTCATAAGACGAACAGAAGGATTATCCTGAATAATAGCGTTAACCGAGTCCTTAATTCCGGGCAGATGCTGCTGTTGGACAAGACGATAATGCACAGCTACGCTGAATTTCTTATCTTCAATCAATATTCCCGGTATGCCGGCGAGCTTTTCCGACAACTCATTGACTATTCCGGAAATAAGAGGTATTGCCTCTTGGGCCTTAGGTTGAACCATGGAAATCCCGGGCCCTAAGATATCGAATCCGTGACTTCCCGCGTACAAAATCCCCTTGATACCCGCGAGTTTCTCAACATCCTCTCTCATCCTCCCGCTGACAATAGCAACTGTATACCTCTGGGAAAGACGAATGAGGACATCTTTCATATCCTCTGATATAACCGCTAATTCAGGACGCTTAACAATGGGGGTTAAGGTTCCATCGTAATCAAGGAAGAAAACCGGTTTCTTTTCCGGAGAAAAAGCTGTTTTAAGTTTATCCCAGGATTGGAATAACGGCCGGGGTTTCCTATGAAACCATTGCTCAATCCATTCTAAATTTATCTCTGATATATCGTTAAGCGCAACATCTGCGCCGTGTTGCTCAAGCTCAGACAAATTATCTTTTCTTGCCAGACCAATCACTAACCCAAACTCACCGGCTCTTCCCGCCTGCACGCCGGATATGGCATCCTCAACAACAACAGCTCTCCTAGGAATTGTCCCTAAATTATTTGCCGCCTTAATAAAGATATCCGGCTCTGGCTTACCATTAATCGCAAGCTCAACAGAAACCTCGCCGTCAACCCGCGTTTGAAATAAATCTTCTATACCGACAGACTGAAGAATATACCTACAGTTTTTTGAAGATGATATAACGCCTACTCCTATCCCTGCCTGTTTAAGCTCTTTGATGAACTGAATAGTCGAAGTATAAGCTTCAACGCCCTGGCTTTTAAGAACCTCAAGGAATCTCTTATTCTTTCTGTTCCCAATTCCGCAAACAGTCTCTTTATCTGACGAATCGCAAGGCTGGCCAAAGGGAATGTGAATCTTCCTTGATTCAAGAAAACTCTTAACCCCTTCATATCTCGGTTTGCCGTCAATATACCTTAAGTAATCAACACTATGCGTAAACTCACGAAACGGCTCATTATCACGCCTTTCTCTCAGGCGTAAATATTCATCAAAGACGGATTTCCACGCCTCGGCATGGACAAGGGCTGTCTTTGTGATAACGCCGTCCAAATCAAAGATAACAGCATCAAAAGAGTATCGGTTCATAGCTTCTTAAAGCCTCCTTTAGCGACTATTGTTTAAATTATACCGCTAAAAGCTCACAACCCCAAGATTTTTTTTAAACTCTTATTTAACTTCTGTATTTTCTACTTTAAATTATTGTAAAAAATAGGCGGGAATTTATCTACGGCTTACTATGAAATATAAAATCAGAAGGGGATATTCGCCTGAATCCTCAGGAAGAAACACAAACTTTATCTTTTAATAAATTATTGTAGCCTTCTTCTAAAATCTCTGCCTTCGCTTGAGAAGAAAATTCCTTTAATTTTACCCCTACCTCCCACTTTCCTTCGATAGGTCTTTTCCATATAACCTCTCCGCTTGCGGGTATAAAAATATCTTTACTTAACCTCTGAATTTGCAAATCAATGCAAGAATGAGGATTAAAATCAAAATCATCAAAAATTGCCTTTAATCCTTCCCGGGAAAAATCTTTTATCAGGCCAAAGCTATCTTGGTTATTTTCCTTCCCTGCTTTTACCCTAAGCGTTATAAGAAAACGCATGAATTTTCTTCTCTCTGTATCCATCCCTACCCCCTGTTTATTGCTACTTTATTCCATACAATAAATCTATTATTATAACTTACCTGTTTATACCATAACCATTACCCTTATACACCACTCTCTGCGCTGCTTATATAATTTTAGCATTAAACTATACTGACTTCAAGCACTTTTACCCTTTTAAAAACTCTTTATCGGATAAACAACATGCTATCAGGCATATAGTTAGCTAGAAGCGGTTTTAACAGCTTCAGCAGGTACCCTCCAACGCATTTCTCCAAGAACCCCTTCGGCTATATTACATAGATGGTCGCCTATTTTTTCAAGGTTATCAACCAAATCCAAAAACACGATACCTGATTTAAGATTACATTTACCTTCATTTAGCCGATTGACATGCGATTTTTTAAGTGTTATCTGAAACCGGTTTATCCGCTCCTCGCGCGCGACCACACTCTGGGCTATCTTAATGTCATTGTTCTTCAATGCTCTTTCTGTCTCTATCATCATACTATGAAGCTCATTCCACATCAGGGTTAATTCTTTTACTGCCTCGTCTGTAAAAGGCATTTTCTTTTCTATTTTACGCTCAGCAAGCTCAATTATATTCTCTGAATGGTCTCCTATTCTTTCAACATCGTTAACATTATGGATTAAAACCGGTAATTCCTCAGATTCTATCTGCGTAAGATTCTTCTGAAAAAGTTCCACAAGATACTGAGTTATTTCCGACTGAAGGTTATCAACTGCTTGTTCTAATTCAGTAACC
>JAUXFU010000047.1 GCA_030622705.1 Candidatus Omnitrophota bacterium
CAGCCAACAAATGATTATTTAAGATTTATCTTTGCTGATAACGGCATCGGACTTAAGGAAAAAGACAGGCGTAAGGTATTTACGCCGTTTTTCACCACAAAGGTGTCATCGCGCCGCGGCACCGGCCTGGGCCTTTTCGTTATCCAGCGAATCATTACCCAGATGCATAAAGGAAAGATTCGATTTGAGTCAGATTACGGCAAGGGCGCACGCTTTATTTTAGAATTACCGATTGCAAAATTTACCCCGTTAGAGAACTTCATTCTCTAACGGGGTAAATGAGAATACCCGCCAGCGGCGGGGTCTGGCTGAATTTAGGAGGAAATAATGTCAAAATTGTTAATTGTTGATGATGAACTTGATACACGGGAATTCGCGGCAAATTTCTTTCGCAAACGAAAATATGAAGTTGTTGATGCCGGCAACGGCAAACAGGCCCTGGAGCTATTTGAAAAAGAAAAACCGAATCTTATCCTTCTGGATATAAAAATGGAGGGGATGGACGGTATTGAGGTAGTTCGGCGCATCAGAGAAAAAGATAAACTCATTCCGATAATTATGGTTTCCGGTAAGGAACCCCAAGAAGATGAAGCATTTAGAAAATGCAAGGAATTGGGAGTTTTAAATTATATTCATAAGCCTCTGGAATTAGGCGAATTAGAGAAAATAGTACTATCAGCGCTGCGTTAAAATACAAATATGTCTATTGATTATAAAAAAGAATTGGAAACAGCGGCTAAAAGTATGATTTTAGTGCGCGAGCCGGATAGCCTAATCAAAATGATAATCCGGGTACTGATACAAAGGGTTAAGGTTATTCATGCGGGGATTCTCCTGCAGGACGAAACACGAAATACCTATGTACTTCGTGTTTCCCGGGGGCCTACAGGGATTAAAATTCCCCGGGAGTTCGCCCGTATGGACTACAACAATCCCCTAATCAATTTCTTTCAACAACACAGAGCCAAAGAGATCTTCGGGGATAATGTAATTATATATCAAGAAACAAAACACTTTTTGAGAAAAAGGATACACAAGGAGATAAAACAGACTCTCAATGATGTATTATATCAGATGAAAATATTAGAAGCGGATGCCTGTATCCCCAGCTATTTCCATAAGGATCTCTTAGGAATTTTATTCCTGGGAAAAAAGAAAAATAACCGGGATTTTCATCGTAAAGAACTGAATTTCATTATTGCTCTTGCCTCAGACGTAGCAATGGCAATCCGCAACGCTAAGCTATTTAAACAGCTTCAGGAAGAATTAGACAAAAGACATCAACTTTTTATAAATACAACCGTTGCGCTGGCTGCGGCAATTGAAGCCAAAGACCACTACACGCATGGCCATACTCAACGAGTAACCAATCTAAGCCTTGAAATCGGCAGAAAAATAATAAAAAAAGATATACACCTTGAGCATCGATTCTTAGAGCATCTACAGATAGCCGCACTTCTTCACGATATCGGAAAAATTGGTGTTCCGGAAATAATTCTTAATAAACAAGGAAAATTAAATGACGAGGAAAGACAAAAGATGCAGCTGCATCCTGTAATCGGAGCTAATATATTAGAACCGATAAAGGAACTAAAAACAGCGATTGAGGGTGTTAAATATCACCATGAGCGATATGACGGAAAGGGATACCCTGAAGGATTAAGTAGCGATGGTATACCAATAATTGCCGCAATAATCGCTGTTGCCGATGCCTTTGATGCAATGGTTAGTAATCGGCCATATCGCAAGGCAATGTCTAAAGAAAAGGCTATTCTGGAAATCAAACATGCATCCGGACAACAGTTTCACCCTCTAGTTACATCCACACTTTTTCAGCTTTACGAACAAGGTAAAATCTAAATGAAAATATATCCAAAAAGGAGCGAAGGTGGAGGATAAACGCATCCTCTTAATGCATATCTCCAACATCTCCGGACATCGCAGTGCAAGCCTGGCTATAGAAGAAGCGATTAAAATTCAGTCCCCCCGGACCAAAATATTAAGCCTGAATGCATTTAATTATCTTCACCCGTTGGGCGAAAGAATTGTTAATTTCTTTTATATGCACACAATCCAAAAGCTGCCGTTTGTCTGGGGGCATCTCTATGATAATCCCCGATGGGTCAAAAGAACCCGCGGAATCAAAGAAGCAATCCATCAATTTAACTTATCAAAATTAGAGAAATTGTTTAATGACTTCCGCCCTGATGTAATTGTTTCCACCCAGGCTTTTCCCTGTGGGTTAGTAGCTGATTTTAAGCGAATTAAGAACATTAAGCTGCCTTTAGTAGCGGTGTTGACCGATTTTGTCCTGCATTCCTACTGGATTTACGATAATGTAGATTATTATATTGCTCCCTGCGAACATGTAAAACGTGAACTTGTAAAAAAAGGAATAAAAACCGAACGAATAAAGGTCTTTGGTATCCCCCTTAACCTTAAGTTTATTCAAAACCTCAATAAATTCAAAATAAGGGAAAGGCTTGATTTAAGCAGTGGTCTGTTTACGATTCTAATTATGGGCGGCGGACAAGGGTTAGGCCCGATTAAAAAAACAGTTAAGGCGCTGGATGACTTAAAATTTGAGTTTCAGGAAATTGTTGTTTGCGGTACGAATAAACAGGTTTATCGCTGGTTAAAAAAACGATTAAACAAGTTTAAGAAAAAAATTCTCCTGCTAAATTATGCAGAGAATATAGAAGAATTAATGTCGGCGGCAGACATCATTATAACCAAACCGGGGGGAATTACCTGTACCGAAGCACTAAGCAAAGGTTTACCTATGCTCATTATTTCCCCCATTCCCGGACAGGAAGAGAATAATGCCCTTTATTTAATTAATCAGGGTGCGGGGATAAAGGTAAACACCCCCAAGGAACTGACAGACATACTTACTAAACTGTATAATCACCCAGAAAAATTAACAGAAATGTCTGATGCCGCCTTAAAAATAAGTAAACCCGACGCAGCAATCAACATTGCGCCGCTTATTTTAAAGCTATAATTAAGCGATTTATTAATTAAATGATATACTATCTAATTTATAAAATAGGGGCGTTTATTATGATTCATTTGCCCTTAAAGTTAGCCTATAATCTGGCGATATTTTTGTCGGATGTGCATTATCTTTTTGCCGCAAAAGACCGTGCTAATGTTACGGCGAATCTAAGGGCGATCTTTCCCCACAAAGGCCACGCGGAAATTAAAACCATAAGGCTGACGATGTTTCGAAATTTCGCCAAGTATCTGGCTGATTTCTTTCGTTTCTCCTTATTAAATAAAGAATGTATAAAAGAAAGAATCGATATAGTAAATCGGGATTATGTTGATAAAACATTAGCCCGGGGCAATGGCGCCATTATCCTTACAGCGCACATAGGGAATTGGGAGTTGGGAGGAGTAGCGATGGGGCTTGCCGGTTATCCAATAGGAGCGGTCGCCCTTCCTCATCGCCACAAGAAGGTTGATATTTTTTTTAATTCCCGCAGGCAAAAGAACAGGTTACTCGTAATACCCTTAGGCCGGGCGGCACGCTGCTGCCTTAATCTATTGCGCGAAAACAAGATCCTGGCTTTAGTAGGAGACAGAACCTTTAATCCCTCCTCCGGGATACTTACTAATTTCTTTTCTTTGCCTGCTTATCTGCCTGAGGGACCGGCTGCTTTTAGCCTTAAGACCGGCGCGTCAATAATTCCCGGATTTGTTGTGCGTAGACCCGACAATAGATTACAACTTATATTCGAGAAGCCCATAGAATTTCATCCTTGCGGCAAAAAAAATGATGACTTAAGGCAGCTTACATCTAAATGCGGGAGTATCATTGAAAATTATATCCGGCGCTATCCGGAGCAATGGTTTATGTTTCGCAAATTTTGGGTAGAAAGATAAAAAATGATTACACAGATTTAATTACCGATTACCCAGATTTTTAAAACCACAACAATCCATGTAATCCTAAAGGATAGGCCTTCCTGATACCTATTAGAACAAAGGCCTAATCTATATTTTTATCTATTCTTCAATAAGTGCTTTAACATTTCACGGATTGCCGCAAGAGTTACCTAAAAAAAATGAGACTCTGTATAATCATTCCAACCTATAATGAATCTGCGCAAATTGGCAACATTATCCGGCAAATTCGCCTTCAGCAAAAGGAAGTTGTGATAATTGACGATGGCTCCGGCGACACAACTGCGCAGATTAGTCAGAACTGCGGAGCAATTGTATTAAAGAATTCAAAAAATCAGGGCAAGGGCTTCTCCTTAATTCGAGGATTAAGATATGTCCTGAATAACAACTACGATGCGGTAATTACTATGGACGGAGACGGGCAGCATTGCCCGCAGGATATCCGAAATTTTATCCAAGAAGCGCAATCATCCGAAGCTGGCATAATTATCGGCAATAGAATGCACAGCCCGCGAAGAATGCCGGTTATCAGAATCCTGACTAATAAATTTATGTCGTGGCTCATTTCCGGATTGATAAAACAAAGAATTCCTGACACCCAGTGCGGATTTCGCTTAATAAAAAATGATTTACTTAAAAAACTGCGGTTTACTACCCGGCGTTTTGAAACTGAATCAGAAATATTAATCCAGGCCTCCCGGTTAGGCTATAAAATCGAATCTACACCAATTAAAAGTGTTTATCAAAAGGAAAAAAGTCAAATCAATCCTGTTATCGATACGCTAAGATTTATCAATTTTATACGGCGTCAGCTATGGATTATGAAATCCTGAGAAAACAAATGGTAGAAAAACAACTTATTCCCCGCGGAATAAAAGAATCCCGGATTATTGAAGCCTTTCTAAAGGTGCAGCGGCATAAATTTATACCCCGAGAATTACGAAGCAGCGCCTATGCGGATTTTCCTGTCCCCATCGGAGAAAATCAAACTATATCCCAGCCCTATATCGTCGCCCTAATGACTAAATGTCTAAATTTATCTGGAGATGAGAAAATTTTAGAAATAGGCACCGGCTCAGGATACCAGACGGCAATTCTCGCTGAGTTATGCAGCCGGGTTTACAGCATAGAGCGGTTTGAATCCCTCGCGAAAAGAGCAGAATACCTGCTTAATGATTTAGGCTATTCGAATATCGAAATCAGAACAGGAGACGGAACCTTAGGCTGGCCGCAACAATCACCCTTCTCGCGAATCATTATTACCGCCGCGGCGCCCAGAGTACCCTTACCCTTAGCTGAGCAATTATCCGAAAATGGAATAATGATTTTGCCACAGGGAGAAATCTTCAGCCAGGCTTTAACCTTAATTAAAAAGAAAAACGGAGTACTTAAAGCAGAATCGATTTGCGGCTGCGTATTTGTCCCGCTGATAGGTAAATACAGCTTCAAGTAGAGACTCACTAATAAGGGTATTGGGTAATTGGGGTATAAGGATTCGGGTTTTAGGGAATTAGGGTATTAGGAAGAAAAAGATATTGTTTATAATCAGTTTTACCTAATCCCCCAATCTCCTAATCTCCAAATCCCAATATCCCAATCACCTGATCCCCTTTCTTTGTGTCTCTGTGTTCTCTGTGGTGAAGCTTTTGCTTTTGTTTTAGGAGCAGATAAAAATGGAATGGGTTTTCAGGCTTCCAAAAGAATTATCGATAATCATCGTAGGGATGCTGCCTGTGTTTGAATTAAGGGGAGCGATACCTTTAGGCTTCTATCTGGGGATGCCGGTGGTAAAGACATTTGCTTTAGCTATTCTCGGCAATCTCATTCCGGTTATCCCGCTTTATTTTTTATTACAGCCGGTTTCTTCCATGCTCTCTCGTATCCCGCTATTTAAAGTATTCTTTGATCGGCTATTTACCCATACTAAAAAAAGAGCGCAGCTTATCCAACGATACGAGACATTAGGTTTAATTTTGTTTGTGGCTATACCCTTACCCATAACCGGAGCATGGACCGGAACTATTGCCGCTGCCTTATTTAAGATTAAATTTAAATACACCGTCATTGCGGTTATTTCAGGCGTAATTATTGCCGGAATTATTGTAACAATCTTATGCCTTTTGGGTAAACTCGGCTGGAACATAGCATCATGATTCAAATATATACCGGAGATGGCAAGGGAAAAACTACCGCTGCGTTAGGGTTAGCCTTAAGGGCCGCAGGCGCAGGCATCACGGTGTATATTGGACAATTTATTAAAGGCAGCCTGTATGGTGAAGTTAAAATTCTTCAAAAAGTTCCTGGAATTAAGATTAAACAATATGGCCGGGGCTGTTTTATCAGCCATAAACCAAAACAAAAGGACATTAACTTAGCGCGCAAGGCTCTTGAACATACCATGCAAATTATTGCAGGGAGAGATTTCGGCATGGTAATACTGGATGAAATCAACGTTGCCTTACATCTTAAACTCTTAAAATTAAACGAGGTTATTAATCTGATTAACTCCACTCCAAACGACATAGAATTAGTGTTAACCGGGCGCTGGGCTCACCCCAAAATAATAGAACTCGCGGATTTAGTCAGCGAAATCAAGGATATTAAGCATTATTACAAAAAGGGCATAAAGCCAAGAAAGGGGATTGAATTTTAAGTGGAAAATCCGCCCGAAGGGAGGATTTTCCTTGACAAAATTCTGATAGATGCTAAAATTATTTTATTGTTCTTTTAGATTAAAATGATTATATAAGTCAAGGAAAGTCTGTGCTTGCGTCATCTTATTAATATTTAGAAGTCGCAAAATTCAGACACAGTCCCGCTGCTGTAGAGGAGGACGAAAGCCGCAAAAAAGCCAC
>JAUXFU010000045.1 GCA_030622705.1 Candidatus Omnitrophota bacterium
ATTGGAAGCGGTTATCAAAACGCTTCTGCCGCTGAGACCGCAATTCCTTCTTTTCCATTTTTGATACTTCCCGGCTGTATATCTCCTCCAGGGGAAAACTGCCCACGCCAATAGTACCTTTTTTTCCGCCGGTCAAAAGCGCTATCTTCTGCAATAATACCGAATCTAATTTAGAAAGCACAATATTGCCCTCTGCGTCCTTAACAAAACTCTTTCTGTTGTGCTCATCCATAAACGGGATTGGCGCACCTTCCTGTTTTCCTATTCCGATAGTAAAAATCACTATGCCTTGTTTTTTTGCCTCTTCCACGGCCTGCATAACCTTATCCGCGTGATCTTCTCCGTCGGTTATGAGAATAAGCACGCGATGCTTCTTCTCATACCCCTCAAACGCGCCTGCCGATACCTTAATCGCTTTTCCTATATCAGTACCGCCCAGCGGTATTGAATTTACATCCAGGTTATCAAGAAAAAGTTTCGCCGTCCCATAGTCAAGCGTCAATGGACACTGCACAAATGCGCTGCCTGAAAAAGCCACAATAGCAATCCTATCGCCCTTCATTATATTTATCAGGCTTTTGATTTCTCTTTTCGCGCCTTCAAGACGATTTGGTTTTATATCTTCGGCAAGCATGCTTTTCGAAAGATCAAGGGCAACCACGATATCCAGGCCTTTTCGCTTAACCTGCTTCCAGTGATATCCCCATTTCGGCTGAATAAGCGTGATTATCAGCAAAAGAAAAACAGTCAGCAAAATAAGCATGCGTAACTTTTGAGCCTTGAAATTTACCGATTCTACCAGATGAGATAAAACTTCGCGTTTCGCGAATGCCTCAAGCGCCCTGCGTTTTGATTTAACTGCCCAGATAAAAAATATCCCGCAAGCAGGAATTATCAATAACAACCAAAGATAATATAAATTTCCAAAACGCATCATTATGGCAATGTCCTTAAAACCGTATAGCGTAAAACCACTTCAATTAATATAAGAGCAAAAGCAAATAATACAAACAAGGGAAATAACTCTTTATGATCCGTGTATGAGGTAACTTCCATTTTTGTCTTTTCCAGCCGGTCAATCTCTTCATAAATCCGCTGCAGTTTCCGGGTATCGGTTGCCCTGTAATACTTGCCCGCGGTTGTATCAGCGATATTTCGCAGGGATGCCTCATCCACATCGATCATCATCCACTGATAAACCTTATTACCGAAAAAATCCCTGGCCGGATAGGGGACCTTTCCCTTTGACCCGGCGCCTATGGTATAGACCTTAACGCCAAGGGCCTTGGCTAGACCCGCGGCATTTTGAGGGTCAACGCGGCCGGCGTTATTCACGCCGTCGGTAAGAAGAACAACCACCTTGCTTTTACTTTCTACGTCTTTGAGCCTTGCCAGCGCTGTTGCCAGGCCATCGCCAACTGCGGTGCCGTCGGCTATCATCCCAATATCTATTCTGTCTAAAAACTTTAACAGCACGCCGTAATCAAGCGTAAGAGGACACTGCATATACGCCTCTCCTGCAAACACCACTAACCCTATACGGTCATTAGCGCGTTTTTTTATAAACTCCCTGACAACTTCTTTTACTACTTCCAGGCGGTTCATCCTCTGGCCCTGCAAAACAAAATCCTCAGCCAGCATACTGCCCGAGACATCAACAGCAAGGATAATATCTATACCCTCGGTTTTAATCTTCGTTTCCTCAATACCATGCTGAGGCCTCATCAATGCTATTACCAACAGGCATAGCGCGAGTACCCGCAAGCCAACAAGAATATGGCGCGCCTTTAGCATATATGAAGGTTTTATCCGTTTGAGGTTTTTAATAGAAGAAAACCTGACGCGGCCATGCGGGCGTAACTTCATATATGCCCATAAGACAACAGGCACAAGGATAAATAACCATATGACATTCAGAAAATCAGCGAATATCATCTTTTTCCTCAGTCGCGGCTTCATCACTACAGTTTTGCTGCTGATGAGCGGTTTCCTCTATAAAATTACGCGTCGTCTGCACAAGCAATTTAGCCCGCGATTTCCCCGGATCAAACTTAGCAAATTTAACAAGGTCGCAATGGTTCAAATATTCCTTTAACAGATCAATATGCCTTTGCTGCAGCCTATCGGAATAAACAACAGACTCTAAAAATTCTTCCGTAGTCTGCTCAGGCGCCTTAAGAGAAAATCTGTTTTCAAGGTACGTCCTGAGGGTAAGCGAAACCAGGTAATAATACTCTTTAACCCTCATCTTTTCAATAAGCCCCAAACCTTCTATTCTTTCAAGCTCCTGAAATGCTATTGTTTCCGGCGTAAGCAACGGAATTTTTTTCTTGGCGGAGATTTTTTTTAGATACAATTTCCATAAAATTACCCCCGCAACTGCCAGGCTAACGAGTATGGCAGCTATTATAACAGCTGCCGGCACTCCGGAGTCAATTGACAAAGGCTCTTTGATATCACGAAGTTCGGCTTTTTCTTCTGCGTCTATTACGCTTTTAACCTCAACGAATATTTCCGGTGATGTTAACACCTGTATATCGCCATTGGCTAATTTTAGCTTAACGCTCTGCGCGGGTATTACATAAGAACCTGTGGTATAGGTATCCAAAAGATACCATCGCGTTTTGCGGATACGGTTTCGGCCTATTTTCTTATCATCCTGACCGAAATCCTTAATAGCAAATCCTCCTAATCCGGAGACATAAGAAGGAAAATCTGCCTCTACATTATTATCGAGATCTATTTCTAATGTATAGGTAACTTTTTCACCTATGGTTATGCCTGATTTATCGACAAATGCCCGAAGCTCGGCTATGTCTTGGCTTTGCGATACAACTGCCTGAGTGCCTTCTGACGCAGATGAAGGTTTATCCGATGAGTTTACTTCGCTATCGGCATATATATCCGCGGAGAAAAAACTGAAACAGCATAAAAGCCACAGTATTATTAAATAAGCGCTTATTTTCTTCACTCGTCCCGATTTCCTATTTAATCACCTTCTCTTTTCTCTTGCCCTAAAAAACCTCATAAAAGGCTCTATATACGAGCCTCCTGTTTCAACGTGAATAATATCCACATCGATTTGCCTAAAGAATCTATCCCTGCGGGCAGTTTCCTTGCCTGAAAGCAGCTTAATGCCTTTCTGAAGACTAAGGTCGGAACTGTCAACTAATAAGACTTCACCTGTCTCAGCATCTTCAAACTCTATCAACCCAATACGCGGAAACTCCCTCTCACGCGGGTCCTGTATAACAACGGCAATTATATCATGCCGCTTATTGGCAATCTGAAGCGCGCGTTCATAGCCTTCGGTAATAAAATCCGAGACAAGAAAGGTAACTGTGCGCTTTTTATTGACAGAATTAAAGAAATCGATGCCTGAAGCGATATCCGTCCCCGTATACTTGGGTTTGAACGAGAGGATTTCGCTTATAACATGAAGCACATGACGTTTCCCCTTCTTGGGCGGAATATATTTCTCCACCCTATCCGTAAACATAATCAACCCTACCTTATCATTGTTTTTGATTGCCGAAAAAGCCAGCATAGCGCAAAGCTCGGCCGCGAATTCATTTTTAAGCTGAAGCTTGGAGCCAAATTGCCCTGAGGAGCTCGCGTCCACCATAAGCATCACGGTGAGTTCTCTCTCCTCAACGAATTTCTTGATAAAAGGCCGCCCCATCCTGGCAGTAACATTCCAGTCGATAGTGCGGATTTCGTCTCCGGGCTGATACTCACGCACCTCATCAAATTCAACGCCGCGGCCTTTAAACGTACTATGATACGCCCCGGCAAGCATATCGTTAACAAGACGCGAAGTATAAATCTGGATACGGCGGACCTTCTTGAGCAAATCCTTAGTAAGCATTACGGCACCACTACAGTATCGAATACCTTATTTATAATATCCTCGGGCGTAATATCATCGGCTTCCGCCTCGTAGGTAATAATTACCCTGTGCCTTAACACATCCATTCCTATGCTTTTAATATCCTGAGGCGTAACATACCCACGCCCCTGCAGAAACGCGTAAGCCTTGGCAGCTAAACTCAGGTAAATCGTAGCTCTCGGAGAAGCCCCATACTCAATATAATTCTTTGTATCAAGTTTGTAGGCTTCGGGTTCACGCGTTGCCATAACTAAATCCACTATATAGGCTGAGAGCTTCTCATCGACGTAGACTTGATCAACAATATCCCGAACCCTTATAATGTCCTCAAGACTAACGACACTTTCAACATCAAGCTTTTTCTTAACCTTTGCCATACGATTCAGAATCTGCCGCTCTTCCTTCTTATTTGGATAAACTATTTTTAGCTTGAGCATAAACCTGTCAACCTGAGCCTCAGGCAAAGGATAGGTGCCTTCCTGTTCGATGGGATTCTGCGTGGCCAAAACCAAAAAAGGCTCCGGCAGATTTAAAGTCTGGTCTCCGATTGTCACCTGCCTTTCCTGCATAGCTTCCAAAAGCGCGCTTTGAACCTTAGCAGGGGCGCGGTTAATCTCATCGGCTAAAATAATATTCGCGAAAATAGGCCCTTTTTTAACCGAGAAACTCATATCCTTTGGGTTGTATATTTGTGTTCCGGTAAGATCAGCCGGTAAGAGATCCGGCGTAAATTGAACCCTTTTAAAAGACGCCTGGATCGCGTTGGCAAGAGTAGACACGCTTAGTGTCTTGGCCAGGCCGGGCACCCCTTCCAACAGCACATGTCCATCTGCTAAAAGTCCCACGAAAAGCCGGTCAATCAAATACTCCTGCCCGACTATATTTCTGTGAATCTGTTCTCTTAACTTGGTAATAAACCCGCTCTCGGCCTTTACCCTCTCATTTAACGCCTGAATTTCTGAATGCATCATTGTCATTATGTTCCTCCTGGCATAATACGTCTTATTGTTAATAAATTATTTCTTTGGGGACGGGATTATAATATTTGCCGTTTTTTCTGTTATTATAGGCTTAACCAGACGACAATCAAGGCTTTTTCAATGGTAAATTATTGAATAGCGGACAGGCACAGAGGCCTGTCCCTACTGATTTTTTTGTCAATAGATCAATTTGCCAGGCAGCTTGTTGTAGTCTGTTAACAGCTGTTTACATTCATTGCGCAAAAATCCGGAAACGAGCTTCATTTTAGTTTTTCCCAGCGTTTTTAAACGGTTGTTGCTAATCTTCATTTCATTAAAACCGACCTTATCCGCATCAATAATCTTTGTTCCATAGACAATGAGGCCTATCCTGGCCCAGTGAAGCGCGCTGAAGCACATCGGGCATGGCTCGGTAGTAGAATAAATAACCGAGCCTGAAAGGTCAAATGTCTTAGTTTTACGAGAGGCAATCCGAATAGCGTTTATCTCCGCGTGGCAGGTGGCATCATTCTTTAACACCGTATTTCGCGCAACCGCAAGGACTGCACCTCGTTTAACTATGCAGGCGCCAAAGGGGCCGCCGTAGATAATCTTTAAGTTTTTCCTTGCCTCCTGAATGGCCAGGCGCATAAATTTTTTGTCTAATTTCTCGTCCATTTTTTAAACTAGGTGTAATCCCTTTTTGCTTTAAAAACAGCGCTCGCCATTCTTGCGCCTGCAGTTCTTTCTTCCGCAACGATAACAAATCGTGTTTTCTAAAAACTCATTATTAAAATATTTGGTAATATTCATTAAAGTCGTATTGGCAATATTAAACAATGCCTCCCGGGTAAAGAATCCCTGGTGCGAGGTAATAAGAACGTTAGGAAAAGTCAAAAGGCGGGCTAATATATCATCGCTTATCATAGCTTGAGAAAAATCCTCAAAAAAATACTCACTCTCTTCTTCATATACGTCAAGCCCGGCAGAACCAATTTTCCCACTTTTTAAACCGTTAATCAAAGCCTCTGTTTTTATAAGCTTGCCTCTGCCGGTATTAATAACCATAACCCCGTGTTTCATCTGAGAAATACTTGTTTCATTAATCATATACCGGGTGTCTTTGGTTAACGGACAATGCAAAGAAATCACATCCGATTTCTTGTAAACTTCCGAAAGCCCGACATAGCGGATACCGTTATCCCGGGCGAATTTCCGGTCGGGATATATATCATAAGCAAGAATATTCATCCCCAGTCCTTTTAAAATCGGGATCAGGCATTTCCCGATCAAACCTGTACCGATAACCCCGGCAGTTTTTCCATGCATATCAAAACCGATCAATCCGTTTATAGAGAAATTTCCATCGCGTATACGGTAGTATGCTTTATGGATTTTCCTGTTTAAACTCAGCATCAAAGCTACAGCATGTTCAGCAACGGCGTAAGGCGAATATCCCGGTACGCGAACTATATAGATGTTTTTGTACGCAGCTTTTAAATCGACATTGTTATACCCAGCGCAACGTAAGGCAATCAACCCTATTTTGTTATTTTTTAAAATATTAATTACTTGCTTGTTAATAACATCATTGACAAAAGCGCAAATAACATCATAGCCAATGGAGAGTTTCGCAGTATCCGGGTTAAGACGGCTTTGGATATATTTTATCTCAAACCCGTAATTTTTGTTAACCTCATCAAAAGATTTTTGATCGTACGGTTTGGCATCAAAAAATAATATCTTATGATTATTTTTCATATTTCTCCCTCAATAGAAACCTCAATTTCCTGAAGTTTCTTGTTCCTTTTCATCTATTAAAGATTTTTTGTCAAATGTAAACCTCGTTAGAGAACTTTGTTCTCTAACGATCTGCGGCAACGGTGGCTTTCTCTAAGGGGGTAAAGACCTAGTCCTAATTATTCATGCTTGTTTGCGGCTTTTCTGTAGCGGCAAAAATCGCAATTGTTATCCGGTAAAGGTAGTACGCCGCTA
>JAUXFU010000140.1 GCA_030622705.1 Candidatus Omnitrophota bacterium
AAGGGAAATAAAAATAAAGATTTACCATGAAATATTCACAAGCCAGACAAGGAAGAATATTTATTATTCGTCTTGAAGATGGGGATATTATTCATAAAGAGATTGAAAAGTTTGCTCGTGAGAAATCCATTAAGGCCGCCGGTTTAATCATCCTCGGCGGAGTTGACAGGGATAGTAAACTTGTGGTGGGTCCTGAGCATGGACGTAGGAAGCCGATTATCCCTATGGAGCAGATTCTTGATAATGTTAATGAAATAACAGGAGTGGGGACTATTTTTCCCGACGCAAAAGGCAAGCCTGCGCTGCATGCGCATATAGCCTGTGGAAGGAAATCGTCAACAGTAACCGGGTGTGTTCGTAAAGGTGTAAAGGCGTGGCATGTATTGGAGGTTATTTTATTTGAATTGGTTGATACTACAGCAGTTCGTGCTTTGGATTCAGTTACGGGATTTGAGTTGTTAAAACCATAATATAATATAAAATATAGCAGGTACGGCTTGTCAGATTGACAATTTTATTGCTCTAGATATAATTAAAAAATGCGCTTAGGCTACAGGCTCCAATTGCTTAAGGTTTGTTTGTTATTCTTGAGGCACCCGGGAAAAGTGGGTTTCAACCGATAAGCGGAGTATTAAAAGATGCAGGAGAAACAGAAGTATAATTTTCAGCAGATAGAAGAGAAGTGGCAGAGGTTCTGGCAGGAGAATAATTTCTTTACTGTTCGGCCTGATGCCTCCAGGCAAAAGTATTATCTCTTAGAAATGTTTCCTTATCCGTCGGGTAAGATTCATATGGGCCATGTGCGAAACTACACTATCGGTGATGTATTTACCCGTTATAAATTGATGTGGGGTTTTAACGTCTTGCATCCAATGGGATTTGACGCCTTTGGCCAGCCGGCAGAGAATGCGGCGATAAAGAATAAGACCGACCCGCGGACGTGGACATTGCACTGTATCGATGATATGCGTCATGAATTAAAAAGAATGGGTTTTTCCTATGATTGGTCAAGGGAGGTTTCTACCTGTATTCCGGATTATTATAGATGGAATCAATGGATATTTCTAAAGATGTTTAAGAAGGGCTTAGCCTATAGAAAAGAGGCAAATGTTAACTGGTGCCCGGATTGCCAGACTACACTGGCAAATGAAGAGGTAATTGACGGCAAATGCTGGCGGTGCAAAAATGAGGTAATTCAGAAAGACCTTAAGCAGTGGTTTCTCAGGATTACCGCTTATAAGGAGAGGTTATTAGAAGATTTAGGAAAGCTCAGGCAGTGGCCGGACAGGGTAATCACTATGCAAAAGAACTGGCTGGGCAGGAGCGAAGGGGTTGAGATTTATTTCAAACTTAAGGATAGCGGCGAGAGAATTACCGTATTTACCACCCGGGTAGATACTATATTTGGGGCAACTTATCTTGTGCTTGCTCCTGAACATCCTCAGATAAAAGGAATTATTCGGGGCAATCCGCGGGAAGGAGAAGTTCTTAAGTTCATCGATAGGGTTAGTAAGAAGGCACGGATTATCCGTACCTCAACCGAGATAAAAAAAGAGGGGATATTCAGCGGCAGTTTTGCCATTAATCCGGTCAATAATGAGCAGATTCCTATCTGGATTGCTGATTACGTTTTAATGCAATACGGCACCGGCGCGATTATGGCAGTTCCTGCTCATGATCAGCGTGACTTTTTGTTTGCCCAAGAGCATAATTTGTCAATAAGGATTGTAATAAACTCACAAACTCACAAGGTCGCTGGGGTAGCGCAGGATTTAACTGAGGCATATGAGGGAGACGGCATACAGGTTAATTCCGCACAATTTGACGGTTTATCAAATATAGAATCCAAGATTAGAATTCCCCAATGGATGGAGCAGACAGATATTGGTAAGAGGCAGTGCTGTTGGCGCCTGCGGGATTGGTTGATTTCCCGCCAGCGTTTCTGGGGGACCCCTATACCAATTATCTATTGTGATAATTGCGGTATTGTTCCTGTTCCTGAGGAGGATTTACCCGTAGAGCTGCCCGGGAAGGCGCCTTTTACCGGCAAGGGGGGAAGTCCTTTAGGTAAGGTTGAGTCTTTTGTTAAGGTTAGTTGTCCCGGGTGCGGGTTTCCAGCGCGCCGGGAAACGGATACAATGGCGACATTCTTTGATTCATCCTGGTATTTTTTAAGATATTGTTCTGCGGAGTTTAAGGGTGGCCTATTCAGAAAGGATGAGTTGGTCTATTGGATGCCGGTAGATCAATATATCGGAGGAATTGAGCATGCGGTCTTGCATTTGTTGTATTCCCGTTTCTTTACAAAATTCTTGAATGACCTGAATTTGGTGGATTTCGATGAGCCGTTCCAAAAATTGCTTACTCAGGGTATGGTTTTAAAAAATGGTGAGGTTATGTCCAAGTCGCGGGGAAATATTGTTGACCCAGATGGTATTATCAAGGAATTTGGAGCTGATAGCTTAAGGCTTTACATACTTTTTGCCGCGCCGCCGGAAGATCAGATGGAATGGAATCAGCAGGGTTTATCCGGGGCGCACCGTTTCTTGAATCGGGTTTGGCGGCTTGTCTACGGAGATTGGATAGCCGCAGATACGCAAACATTATTACGCAGAATTCATCAGACGATAAAGAAGGTAACAGAGGACATTGATAATTTTAAATTTAATACGGCAATTGCCAGTATTATGGAAGCGGTCAATGAGATATATGGCGCTTTGCGCCCTGCGCCCTGCCTTTTAGGTGAAAATAAAGAGGATGCAATAGATGGTTCTCAGCTTGCAATAGTAAACGAAGCAATTAAAACAGTAGTTTTACTTCTTTCCCCTTTTGTCCCTCATTTTGCTGAACAGGCTTGGGAGGGTTTAGGCAATAGAGAGAGTATCCTAAAGACAAAATGGCCTGTTTATGATCCTGAACTGATAGAAGAACAAATGGTTATCTATGTTATCCAGGTTAGCGGCAGGGTTCGTTCTAAGATCCAGCTTCCTTCTGATATTGGCGAAGAAGGGTTAAAAGAGGTAATTTTAAGTGATGAAAGGATAAAATCGTGGATTGCAGGAAAACCGGTTAAGAAATTTATCATTGTTCCCAAAAAATTAGTTAATATAGTAATTTGAAAATAATTTAAACCTCCACTTTTCTCCCAAATACAAAGCTTCTGCCTTTAATTGCCTTATTGCAGATACAGTTTCAGACCCCGTTAGAGAACGAAGTTCTCTA
>JAUXFU010000044.1 GCA_030622705.1 Candidatus Omnitrophota bacterium
ATGGTATAGCCATTATTTTTAAGATGGAAAGCCATAATCATCCTTCGCAAGTAGAGCCACGAGAAGGAGCGGCAACGGGCGTGGGCGGAATTATTAGAGATATTTTTACCGCTGGAGCGAGGCCGATAGCTTCTTTAAACTCTTTAAGGTTTGGTCCTTTGACTGAATCTTATAACCGCTATCTTTTACGCGGCGTAGTAGATGGAATTCAGAGCTACGGGAATTGTTTGGGAGTGCCTACGGTCGGCGGTGAAATCTATTTTGACGAAAGCTACAGCGGTAACTGTCTGGTCAACGCGATGAATATCGGCGTTGCCAAAAAGGAGAAATTGGCCTGTGCACAGGCGTATGGGGTTGGTAATTCCATTATGTATGTGGGCTCAAGTACAGGCAGAGATGGTATCGGTGGTTGTAGTGTCTTGGCCTCACACGAATTTAAAGAAGGTGAAGAAAAAAGACCTACAGTTCAGATAGGTGATCCTTTTACAGAAAAATGTTTAATCGAGGCTACATTAGAAGCCTTGGCCACAGGCTATGTTGTGGGGATTAAAGATATGGGCGCAGCCGGGCTTACCTGTTCCACGAGCGAGATGGCCTCTGCTGGTAATTCAGGAATGGAAGTAGAGCTTCAATTAGTTCCACGAAGAGAAGCTAATATGGAGCCTTGGGAAATAATGATGTCTGAGTCTCAGGAACGGATGCTTGTTTGTGTGCAAAAAGGCAAAGAAAAAGAGATTGAACGGATTTTTTCCAAATGGGACCTAAATGCTGTAATTATTGGCAAAGTTACAGACAACGGCACAGTGCGCATTAAGGATAAAGGAAAGATAATCGGCGAGATTGAAGCCCATTTTTTAACCCAAGCCCCCGTTTATGATATGCTCTATAAAAAGCCGGATTATTTAGATGATTTAAATAAATTAGATATAAAGACAATACCTGAGCCCAAAGATTACAATGAAACTTTGCTTAAAATCTTACGTTCTCCTTCTATTTCTAGCAAGGAGTGGGTTTATGGGCAATATGACCATATGGTTCAAACTAATACTGTAGTTTTACCTGGTTCTGATGCCACTGTGCTCAGGTTAAAAGGGACAAACAAAACCATTGCTGCCACCACCGATTGCAATAGTCGTTATTGTTATCTAAATCCATACAAGGGAGCACAGATTGCAGTGGCCGAGGCAGCAAGAAATTTAGTATGTTCCGGGGCCGAACCAGCAGCAGTTACTGATTGCCTTAATTTTGGCAACCCGGAAAAACCAGAGAGATTCTGGCAGTTTAAAAATTGCGTAGAAGGTATTACTGAGGCCTGTAAGTTTTTTAATATACCTGTAGTTAGCGGCAATGTCTCTTTTTATAATGAAAATTCTAAGGGAGCAATCTATCCTTCTCCTACAATTGGGATGATTGGAATTATTGATGATGCAAGGTTCATCTCTACGCAATATTTTAAGAAAGAAAAGGAGATAATTATTCTTTTAGGACTCTCTAAAGAAGAATTAGGCGGCAGTGAATATTTAAAAGAGGTGCACGGGTTAATAAAAGGAGGCTCGCCGGAATTAGATTTAGGTTTAGAAAAGGCAGTTCAACAGACAACGCTAGAGGTTATAAAAAAGGGCTTGGTCAGTTCAGCGCACGATTGTTCTGAGGGTGGATTGGCAGTAGCTCTGGCAGAATGTTGCATTTCCAATAAGGAAAATATGATAGGAGCTGTTATCGATGGTTTGACTTTTAATATAAGAACGGATGCATTGCTCTTTGGGGAATCACAATCAAGGATTGTTCTTTCTTGCAGTGAAAAGAATTCTTCTAAAATTAGAGATATAGCTAAAGAGCTTGGTGCGCATTTTAAGATAATTGGAAGAACCGGCGGAAAAGAATTGAAGATAATAAATAGCAAAAGGATGTTAGTTAATTTGTTTCTTGAGAGGATGTCTGATAAATGGGCAAATTCGTTGCAGTCATTGATTATGGTTTAGGTAACTTAAGAAGCGTAAGCAAGGCTTTAGAAGCTGTCGGCATAAAGGTGAAAGTTACCAATAGAGCTGAAGACATAGTTCGAGCTTCTGCAATTGTCTTACCCGGTGTGGGAGCATTCAAACGAGCTATGGATAATCTTCTAAGGCTTAATATTTTGCCTTCCATCAATAGGATGATTAAAGAAGGAAAACCATTTTTAGGTATTTGTTTGGGTCTACAAGTATTATTTACAGAAAGCGAGGAACACGGCAAGCGCAAAGGTTTAGATGTAATAAAAGGCCGGGTAAAAAGATTTTCTGCTGATGTGAAAATTCCCCATATGGGCTGGAATCAGATTGGAATAAGAAAACCGGCAACCAATAATCAAAGACCAGATTTATTCAAAGATATTCCAGATGGAGCATATTTTTATTTCGTTCATTCTTATTATGTTGAACCGCAGGAGGAAGCAATAGTTGTAGCGATTACTGAATATGGGCAGGAATTTGTTTCGGCAGTAAATAAAGAAAATGTTTGGGGTGTGCAGTTTCACCCTGAGAAGAGCGCGGAGCTTGGTTTGAAATTACTGGAGAATTTTTGCCGTTATGTTGGCTAAACGTATAATTGTCTGCATGGATGTAAAAGAAGGCAGGATTGTAAAAGGGGTGAATTTTGTTAACCTGAAGGATGCCGGGGACCCGGTAGAATCAGCTTCTGTATATTCACGGGAGGGCGCCGATGAAGTAGTATTTTTAGATATCGCTGCCAGCATTGAGCAGCGCCCAGCGATTTTAGAGGTGGTTAGAAAATGCGCTGAGCAGGTTTTTATTCCTTTGACTGTTGGCGGAGGGATCCGGGGCATAGAAGATATAAGACTCCTGCTTAAATCCGGCGCGGATAAGGTATCCTTAAATACTGCGGCGGTAGAGAATCCTGATCTAATCAGAGAATCTTCCAAAGAGTTTGGCAGCCAATGTATTGTAGCGGCTATAGACGCAAAAAAAGGTCACAAGGTCACAAAGCCATCTCAGGACAGGCAAGGTTACAAGTTCAATTGGGAAGTTTACATTTTTGGGGGAAGAAAACCTACAGGTATAGATGTTTTGGAGTGGGCCAGAAGGGTTGAGGACTTAGGAGCAGGCGAGATTCTTCTTACCAGTATGGACGCGGATGGCACCCAAGAGGGATATGATTTAGGGTTAACCAGGATGATCTCGGAATCAGTAAATATCCCTGTAATTGCCTCCGGAGGGGCAGGGAATTTAGAGCATCTTTATCAGGCTTTAACAGAAGGCAAAGCCGATGCGGTGCTTGCGGCTTCTATTTTTCATTACGGGACATATTCAATTCAGGAAACCAAGCAATTTCTTAAGCAAAGAGGAATTGAAGTTAGGATTAAGCGATAAGTAGTAAGGATTAAGTAACAAGAATAAAAAACTTAATACTTAACGCGAACGGAGTGAGGAACGGATGTGTGGGGTATTTGGTGTATACGGACATAAGGATGCGGCTAAACTGACTTATCTAGGGCTCCATGCCCTGCAGCACCGGGGAGAGGAGGGTGCCGGGATTGTAGCTTATGATGGCAAGAGGTCTTTTTCCCATAAAGCTATGGGGTTGGTGAGTAAGGTATTTGATAAAGTAGATTTAAAGTCTTTACGTGGTCATTTAGCTGTTGGTCATAATCGTTATTCAACCACCGGCTCAAGTCTTTTAAGGAATGTTCAGCCGCTTTTGGTAAACTTTAAGAAAACTCCTATCGGAATTGCCCATAACGGAAACTTTACAAATACTGTTAAGTTGCGCGAGGAACTTGAAAGAGAAGGTTCTGTTTTTCAGACGTCTGTTGATTCGGAGATTATAATTCATCTTTTAGCAAAGTCCGGGGAAAAGAATTATAAGCAAGACGTTATTAATGCGCTCGGTCAAATAGAGGGTTCTTATTCATTGGTTTTGATGGCGGGGGATCTTTTGATTGGCGCAAGGGATCCATTTGGCTTTAGGCCTTTATGCTTAGGTAAGTTCGATGGTTCTTATGTTTTAGCCAGCGAAACCTGCGCCTTAGATTTAATCCAGGCTGAGTTTATTAGAGAGATTGAACCCGGCGAGATTATATTTATTAACCGCAGGGGCCTGGAATCAGTTAAGCCGTTGCCTAAAAAGAAGCACTCATTTTGTATCTTTGAATATATCTATTTCGCAAGGCCGGATAGTAATATTTTTGGCGGGAATGTATATTTAACAAGGAAACGTTTAGGGACAGAATTAGCCAGGGAATATTCCATAAATGCCGACGTAGTCATGCCTATACCTGATTCAGGGAATTCCGCTGCTTTAGGTTATGCCAAAGAATCTAAAATTCCTTATGAGATAGGGATGATTAGAAACCATTATATTGGCAGGACCTTTATTCAGCCGTCGCAAATCATCAGGGATTTTAGGGTAAGGGTTAAGCTTAATCCGATTAGAGGTATACTGAAAAATAAACGAATGATAATCGTAGAAGATTCCATTGTGCGGGGTACGACTTCAAGGAGCAGAATGAGAACCTTAAGAGAAACAGGTGTGAAACAACTCCATATGTGTGTTAGCTGTCCTCCTTTGAGATTTCCCTGCTTCTACGGGATTGACTTTCCGACGAAGAAAGAATTAATTGCTTCGAATCATTCAATAGAGTGGATAAGAAATTTTATCGGAGCGGATAGTCTAAATTACTTAAGCATCAAGGGGATGCTTAAGTCTATGCCGTTGCCAGGTGACCAGTTCTGCACAGCTTGTTTCGATGGCAACTATCCTGTTAAGCCTCCTAAGAAGATATCCAAAAAGATATTAGAGAGGTGATTTGATGCCCAAATACATTTTTATAACCGGGGGGGTTGTATCAAGCCTGGGGAAAGGGATTGCGTCTGCTTCAATTGGTAAACTGCTGGAGTCAAGGGGATTGAAAATAACCATTATTAAATGTGATCCCTACATTAATGTAGACCCGGGGACTATGAATCCGTATCAGCATGGCGAGGTTTACGTTACCGATGACGGGGCAGAGACGGATTTAGACTTAGGCCATTACGAACGTTTTACTAACGCCGTACTCGGGAAAGAAAATAATATTACCACCGGTCAGATTTATTACTCGGTTATTTCAAAGGAAAGAACGGGTGATTTCCTTGGAGGTACGGTTCAGGTTATTCCTCATATCACAGACGAGATTAAGAATAGAATAAGGCGTGTCGGCAAGGGGAAGAGATTAGATGTGGTCATTGTGGAAATCGGGGGTACGGTCGGGGATATCGAGAGTCTTCCGTTCCTGGAAGCGATAAGGCAGCTTACTCTCGAAGAGGGCCATAAGGACGCAATCAATATTCACGTAACCCTGATTCCTTATATAAAGAGTGCTGCCGAGACCAAAACTAAACCCACGCAGCATAGCGTAGGAAAACTCAGGGAAATAGGAATTCAACCAGATGTATTGCTTTGCAGAACAGAGCGGGTTTTATCCAAAGAGGCGAGAGAAAAAATAGCTTTATTCTGTAATATCGATAAGAAAGCGGTAATTCAGGCAATAGACGTAAAAAGCGTCTATGAGATTCCCGTAATTTTTATGAAGCAAAGATTAGATCAACTTATCGTGGACTCACTCGGCATAAACAGCAAAGGCCATGACCTGGTAGAGTGGAGAAGCAGGGTCTTGGATAGGATAAAGTTTCCTGAGAAAGAGGTTAAGATTGCGGTAGTGGGGAAGTATATCGCGCTTCAGGATGCTTATAAATCAATATACGAAGCTTTGGTTCATGGAGGAATTGCCGGTAATATAAAGGTTCAGATAAAAAGGGTTGATTCAGAGGAAATTTCTAAAGACGGAGCTAAGAAATTTCTTAGCAACGTATCGGGAATTCTTGTACCCGGGGGGTTTGGTTTCCGGGGTATTCAGGGTAAGATAGAGACAATACAATACGCGAGGGAAAATAAGATTCCATTTTTAGGTATATGTTTGGGGATGCAGGCAGCAGTTATTGAGTTTGCGAGGAATGTGTGTGGGTTAAAGGGGGCAAATTCTACGGAATTCAATAAAAGAATTGTTCATCCGGTAATCTGCCTTTTGCAGGAGCAAAAAGGAATAAAGACTAAGGGTGGAACAATGCGCCTGGGGGCATATCTTTGTAAATTAAAGAGAAAAACGATAAGCCTCAGGGCCTATAAAAAGGGAAAAATTCAAGAACGCCATAGGCATAGATACGAATTTAATAACAAATATAGAACCATTATGGAGAAAAAGGGTTTTGTATTTGCTGGTATTCATCCTAAGGGGAATTTAGTTGAGATAATTGAGTTGAAAAATCATCCTTGGTTTGTAGCCTGTCAATTTCACCCCGAGTTCAAATCTAAGCCTGACAAGGCACATCCGTTGTTCCGGGAATTTGTTGCGGTTAGTAGTAGAATGAGTTTGAAGAAAAAATGAGTCGGGATTTATCTTTTTGTCCCTCTGCAAAATAGAGAGCTTGCAGAGGGATTTTGTTTGGTGTAAAATAAACAAAAAAGCAGGGGGAATTATAGGTAATTGAATAGAACAGAGAGATATTTGGATGGCCTTATCTTTCGTCTCTACAATACCCTTTTTTTGTTCTTTTCAGCCGCAGGCTGATCCGCCTACGGCGGAAAACTACAATGAGCCCAATGCCCCGCCCGCTGGGGCGGGCTGCGTGGGTGGCGTAGGCAGCGTTCAGCCTCGCTGTCGCTCGGCTTCACTGCCCCGCTCGCTAGGCCGCTCGCTTATTTGCCCGCCTGGGTCGGCGGGCATGCTGGCTTGGCCGCCAGCATTTTATGCGGAAGTACGATTTGGCTCTTTGTGTAAGGATTCTCTAAAAAATTCTTTTTATTTTATATTGACCTGTGGAATTTTACATTGTAAAATCCCCAGGATTTAATCCCTGGAAATTCTCAATTGCTTAGGGAGCGGTGGCAAAACATTTATAAAAGGTGTTTAATTTTTGCTCTGTTTCGTCTGCCCCAGTCGCCAGTAGTTA